>JAJACV010000048.1 GCA_022601335.1 Chlamydiota bacterium
ATAGCTCTAGTATAGAATATCCAGTTTTTTTTGTCAATAGTTATTTATAATCAAATTAGGATGAAATAAAGTCTTATATTATTAATTTTCAATAAGTAACACAATTTTCCTTTTCAATTTTTTTAGTAGTTTCACCTCATTTAGGGGTTTGAAGTCCAACGGTACGAAAAGTCCCGCTAAGGATGTTTAATCAGCAAGTTGTGTAGATAATCCTTGATCGGGTTTTATAAATTTTCTGAATTAGGAAGAGTTGAGCTGGTGTCTGATTCATTACCTAAGATCTTCCAAAAAACAAGGAAACTTCCCCTTATTTTTCTATTAAAACTAGACTAGACGTTTGCCAAAGGAACATTTGCAGAGTAGACTTTTTTCTGATTATCTTTCAAAATTTTCCATGGAGTTTGATTATTTAAGCAGGAAAAAGTTTTGATGACATACCCATCTTCAAACTCAAATCTTGCGTCTTGAAATGGATCAACCACAGATGATTTAATGAGCTTTTTCCCCTTGAAATCATCAAGATATGGATCGATATTTGGATGCTCATCTAAGGTGAATTCATTGGCCCCGATGCAATATTCATCTTTTTTCTCTACTCTCCAACTGCATCTATCAAGACATAAAGTTAAGTGGCCATCAAAAAGCAAATATAATTTCGTTCCTTCAAGGGAAAAATTGGTTAAAGCCTTTTGGTTTATGGGCAGAGGTATTTCTTTGAATAAATTCTCAATAGTAAAATGACTAGATAGCGTTCGGATTTGTTTCACTTGATCTATATGTTCTGCTTCTAAGCCTGCTGTGTTATCGTTTTCACAAAACAAAGTCCATTGCTCTCTCAATAGTATGCTTAAAAAACTTGTGAGTACATACCCATCTTCAAATTCAAATTGGATGTCCATCAATTGAGAAATGATGGAGCTAGATAAATACTTTTTTCCAATCAGCTTCTGAACCTGAGCATTCATTTTTTCATAGGGTTGACAAGATCCTGTAATGAATTTACCATTTTGACTGAGCCTCCAATCAACATTTGCCCCTATCCAGATAGTCCAAGGACTTTTTTTAATAGGACGACCATTAGGCAACTCACCATCAAGTTCTTCTCCAAACTTGATAAATAAATGTGAACCAACAGAGATGTAAGACCTCTTAACAGGCTCTATAGGAACCTTCTTATTAAAAAATTGAAAAGTCTCTATAAACCCTTTTATCTCGGTCTGATGAAAATCCATATATGAGCTCTTTAATTATTTCTATACCTATCATCAAAAAGATGGAACCCTTCTTCAACCATTTCATGATATCCATATCCTTGACCTGTGACCAGGTCATGCAATTGATCGAACTCTTCTGGAGTCAATTTTCTACCAAGTTTCTTTTCGACTTCTTTCGTTGCATCTTTGTACTGTTTATTTGGGCGTCCATTGTCACCCATCTTATCATCATTAATCTTTTTCTGAACGGCATCAACTGTTAATCCAATTGCAGCCCCGGCTAAAATACCTAACAATATTCCAAGAGGACCTCCAGCGGCGCCAGCAGCGCCTCCTCTTGCAGCTCCTACTCCAAGCGGAATAGCAAAACCAAAATTAATTCTCCATTGTCCATTGGGGTCAATATACTTCAATGGATTATTATTACAGTAGGAGTATAGGTCTTCTTCGGCTGCTCTGGGATCCGAATCTGGAGAAGTCCACTGTTTAATGGAAGGATCATACTGGCGATCTCCAAAATCGACTAAGCCTGTATCTGAATCATAATGTTTGGTTGCAAAGATCCAAGGGGATATTGGATCTAGATTCTGAAGGTTTTCTCCAAAAGGGTTTAATGATTCATAATGAATCACTTCTTTTGAATCTTGATCAATCAACTGAAGAATATTGTAATTTGAGCTATAAATCGGAGCGTAAATTTTTCCTTGGGACTCTACAGCTATAGCAAAAGGCAAATGAGTATGAAAAGCCGCCCCCAAGATTTTCAAATGAACGGGCTTTTTCTTTTCATTATAGACGCCGATTTGATTCACGCCTTGATAAAGATAAAATTCTTTACGAGCCTTCCCATCTTCTATCATAGTTTTAGAAAGTCTACGTCCTGAAAGGTCATAGGTATATTTAATCTTTTTATTGTCCATTTCTACTGAAATGAGCCTATCAAAGGCATCATATCCATAGCTAGTTGTTTGACTTTGAGACGATTTTTGTACAAGACGCCCCTTTTCATCATAAGAGCATAAATAACCATTATAATGAATTACCCTTTCTAAATCATCTAGTTGTCTTTTTTCACAAAAAAGCAAATCTCCAACAGGATAATTGAGTGTGGTAGCTGCTTTCTCCTTCATAGGATCTTTCATAGTTCTTGAAATGAGATTTCGATTCTCATCGAATTGATCTACAACGCATAAACTAGCTGATTCGGTAGTTATGGTTTTAGAGGCTTCATCATATTGTCTTTGCAGAGAGCCTGCTTTCCCAATCAATGTTTCGTTAACGAGGGTGTCATTTTCGGCTACATAAGCATGCCTACTTTTTCACGAGCTTTTAAGAATTCCTGAAGTCAGGCAAATTTGAACTGCAAAAATAGAAAATCCAAGTAATATTATTGCTATTAGTGCTAGTTTTCCACCGGGAGCTTGGTATGAAGAATTCTGTTTAAGGTGGTAGCGTTTACGCCACACCATTAAAGCGGGGAGCAGAACAAATAAAGTGACGCAGCCAAAACTACCTGCATAATTCAAGGCACTTAAAAAGATGCCCGGGAAGGCTATAGAAAAGAAAAAAGGAGGAATAAAAATAATAGCACATAAAAGCAATTTTCCTCGCCCTGATTTCTTAATTTTAAACCCATCTGCCATGAAATCAAAAAGACCTAGAATCACACCTAAAAAAGAAGTGATAATGGCACAAAAGGCGAAAATTTGACTAAAGGTAACAACTGAGGGCGATTTTAAAAGGTTCTTCAAAGCATGTGAAATAGGCAGCCCTTGATGAATCAATTGAGTAAAACTATTTGCACCGCTCGTTGGAACAATTCCTAATACAAACCATTGCCATAGTATATAGATACAAAGAGGTAGCAGACCTCCCAAAATTATAACTCCCTTTAGACGGGTAACATCTCTTTTAAGATAAGTCGTTAATGTTGGGATGACATTTTGAAAAGTAAACGAGGTGACAATCACAGGGATTCCCATCCAAGCGTAAGACCAATCCACATGTTGTAACTTAGAAGGCTCGACCAAGTGCCCTCCTAAAGTAATAAGTAAAAGATAGCTTACCCCAATCCCAATGACCAATATCATATTTACATTTGCAACGGTGCGTGCTCCAAAATAAATCGAAGGACCAAAAAGACTTAAGCTAATAAAAATACCGACCCAGTTCGGTAAAGTTATGTGAAATAACGAACCTAATAAGTCGTTAATAATCGAGCCACTTCCAGAAAGATAAGCAATAGATACTCCATAAAACAAGAATATATAGGTGGCAAATGCAATAATTTCACCAGGTTTAGATAACGTAGACTTTGCCATAGAGACTAAGTTGACGCCATCTTTCATAGCTAAGTTTACTTCTAAAAGTAGGAAAGATGCATAGGTGATTACTGACCAAGAAAGAAAATAAATGAGGCAAGCGGGCCAAAAACCTGCGAGTCCTGTAAGAATAGGAAGAGCTAGCATTCCAGCACCTAAACAGGTGCCTGCTGCGAGTAAGACAGCCTCAAAAAAGGCTGTCATATTTGATTTAGATGTCGTGTCCATTTGAAATATTCAGCATTTAACAGTCAGAAAAAGTTAAGCTGCTTTAATTTTGATGTCAACACCAGCTGGAAGAGTCAGTGTTTTGAGTGCCTCTACAGTGCGTCCTGTTGGATTTAAGATATCCATGAGTCTTTTGTGAGTACGAATTTCAAATTGTTCTCTAGATTTTCTATCGACGTGAGGAGATCTTAAGACAGTGTAAATTTCACGTCTTGTTGGAAGAGGAATGGGGCCTACAACGCGAGCTCCTGTTCTCTTAGCTGTTTCAACAATATCAGTTGTCGCACGGTCTAAGATTCTCTGATCGTAACCCTTGAGGCGAATTCTTATCTTTTGCTTATCTTCTTTTGCCATTCTTCACTCTTAAGTTTATTTTTTTATAATTTCTTCTTGAATCTTGTTCGGCACACGCTCAAAGTGGCTCGGCTCCATACTGTAGTTAGCTCTTCCTGATGAAAGTGATCTCAGTGTTGTTGAGTAGCCTGACATTTCACTTAAAGGAACTTCAGCTTCTACAACCTGAGCCATTCTTTGTGCTGTTTGCCCTAAAATTTTACCTCGTCTTCTGCTGATATCACCTAAAACATCCCCTAGAGAAACCTCTGGAACTGTTACAGTAACTTTCATAATGGGCTCTAGAATTTGAGCCGATGCTTTTCTTGCCGCTTCTTTAACAGCCATAGAACCGCAAATTTTAAAAGCCATCTCAGAAGAGTCAACGTCGTGGTATGATCCGAAAACGATACTAACTTTGACGTCGATTAGGTTGTAACCTGCAAGAATACCTGTTGCAAGACCTTCTTCAATTCCTTTAATTGTAGGGTTAATGTATTCCTTAGGAATAACTCCACCCACAATTTTACTAACCACTTCATTTCCTTTACCAGCTTCGTTAGGTTCAATCTCAAGTACAACGTGTGCGTATTGACCACGACCACCAGACTGTTTAACAAATTTAGTATCGGCCTTAGCAGGTTTAGAAATAGTTTCCTTGTAAGAGACTTGTGGTTTCCCCACATTCGCTTCTACACTGAACTCTCGGAACATACGGTCTCTTAGAATATCAAGGTGAAGCTCTCCCATCCCAGAAATAATAGTTTGTCCTGTCTCTTCGTTCGTATGAACTCTAAAGGTAGGATCTTCTTCTGAAAGAGCACTTAATGCCATAGAAAGCTTTTCTCTATCCGGTTTGGACTTAGGCTCGATAGCCATAGAGATTACAGGCTCAGGAAATTCCATCTTCTCAAGAAGAAGAGGGGTTCCCTCGGAACAAAGAGTGTCTCCAGTTGAGGTGTTTTTTAGACCGATACAAGCAGCGATATCACCTGTATAAAATTCCTCTTTGTCTTTTCTCTGGTTAGAGTGCATTTCAATCAGTCTTGAAATACGTTCTTTCTTACCTTTCGTTGTATTTATAAGGGTGCTTCCCTTAGCAAGAGTTCCGCTGTAAATTCTAATGAAAGTCAGACGCCCTACATAAGGGTCTGTCATCACTTTAAAAGCTAGAGCAGCAAGTGGTCCATCATCTTTTGGCTCTAAGTCAAATGTTTCTTCTGTATTATCAACATTAAGGCCTTTTACCTGTCCTCTATCTAAAGGTGATGGCATCCAACGGATTACAGCATCTAATAATTGCTGAACCCCTTTGTTTTTAAAGGCTGATCCACAAAGCACAGGATTTAACTTGTTTGAACAAACACCCTTGCGAATTTCATTATGAATTTCATCTTCTGTGAGTGAATTTGGATCTTCAAGAACTTTTGTCATGAAAGATTCATTTTCTTCGTCAACAGTGGCAAGCTCTTCTAAGAGCTCACTTCTCATTTCCTGACATTTTTCTTTAAGATCATCTGGGATTTCTACTTCATCCCACTCAGCACCCAATGATTCATCTTTGAATACGAGAGCCTTCATTGTGACTAAATCAACCATTCCCTTGAAATCACCTTCTGCACCAATAGGGCAGTGTGCAGGAATAGCGTTAGCCCCTAACTTCTCTTTCATAGTGTTAACAGCATCAAAGAAGTCAGCACCAGTACGATCCATTTTGTTAACAAAAGCAATTCTTGGAACTTTATACTTGTCTGCTTGTCTCCATACAGTCTCTGATTGAGGCTCCACCCCAGATACAGAACAGAATACAGCAACAGAGCCGTCTAGGACTCTTAAGGAACGCTCTACTTCTACAGTAAAGTCAACGTGTCCAGGAGTGTCGATGATATTGATTTTGTGTTCTTTCCAATAAACAGTAGTCGCTGCACTCGTAATCGTAATTCCGCGCTCTTGCTCTTGCTCCATCCAGTCCATTGTCGCTGCGCCATCATGAACTTCACCAATTCTGTGAACTCGACCCGCGTAATATAAGATTCTTTCAGTTGTCGTTGTTTTTCCTGCATCAATATGAGCCATGATGCCGATATTGCGTACTTTATTTAACTTGTCCTTGTCAGATCTTGCCATTTTTTATAAGCTCCTTACCACTTGAAATGCGCGAACGCTTTGTTGGCTTCTGCCATACGATGCGTGTCATCTTTCTTTTTAATTGTAGAACCTTGGTTTTGATAGCAATCGGAGAGTTCCATCATAAGGCCATCTTCCATCGATTTGCCCACTTTTTTGCGAGAACTATCAATAATCCAACGCATAGCGAGTGCATAGCTTCTCTGAGGATGAACTTCGATAGGAATTTGGTAGGTTGAGCCACCAATTCGTCTAGATTTAACTTCTAAAGAAGGTCTGGCATTATCAAGAGCTATTTCAAAAGCCTCAATAGGGTTTTCAACGCGCACTTTTTTAGCAAACTTTTCAAGAGCACTGTAAACGATTTTTTTTGCAGTGTTCTTTTTGCCATCTAGCATTATTTTATTAATAAATTTAGATAGAACCAAGCTTTCATATACTGAATCGGGTTCTACTTGTCGCTTTTCTGCTCTTCTTCTTCTTGCCATGCTTAGTTATACCTTCAATAATTTATTTAGGACGTTTAGAACCGTATTTGGATCGGCTTTGCTTTCTGTTCTCAACAGCAGCACAATCTAATGCACCGCGTACAATGTGGTAACGAACACCAGGAAGATCTTTTACACGACCTCCACGTACAAGCACGATGCTGTGCTCTTGTAAGTTGTGTCCCTCTCCACCAATATAAGCAATAACTTCCTGCCCATTAGATAGACGAACCCAAGCCACTTTTCTAAGCGCTGAGTTTGGTTTTTTTGGAGTTTTAGTTTTAACTTGAAGACAGACACCACGCCTTTGAGGACATTTTTGTAATGCAGGTGATTTTTTGCGTTTTTTCTTGTCGGTTCTGCCCTGCCGAATGAGCTGGTTAATTGTTGGCATTGGGTGGTCTACTCCTTCATCAAATAGTGTTAAAAGTTTCGGTGACTTAAAAAGTTTAGGGTACAGTCTAGCATGAGCGTTGAATTATTTGCAAAAAGTTTTGCAGACTCTTTTGTGTAAAAAAGTATTTTAAATAGAAACGCTCGTACAAGGCATGAATTGAACTAATTTTTTGTAAAAAATTCAACTGTTAATTTATTTTTTTTCTCTCAAAGCGTTGAAGTAGTCTAATCTTTTTTTCATTTCACGCTCTTGTCCCATTTCCTTTGGATGATAAAGAGAGGGTCTTTCCTGTAATTCTTCGGGGAAATAGTTTTGTCCTGAAAATTGATCGCTACAATCAGGGTCGTATTGGTAGCCTTTGCCATAGCCTATTTCTTTCATCAATTTAGTCGGGGCATTTAAAATATGTGGAGGAGGGGTAAGGTGGTTGCTTTGATCTGATAGAGTCAAAGCTTTTTTATAACTGAGGTAGCAAGCATTGCTTTTAGGAGCAAGTGACAGGTAAATAACCGTTTGAGCAAGGGCTATTTCACCTTCGGGTGAACCCAAAATCTGAAATGTTTTGTGGCTGTTTAAAGCATAGGTTAAAGCTTGAGGGTCAGCAAGCCCTATATCTTCGGACGCAGCTCGAATAAGTCTTCTCGAGATATAGAGAGGCTCTTCACCTGCTTTTAAAAGCCGAGCTAACCAATACACGGAAGCGTCAGGGTCAGAGCCTCTTATCGACTTATGTAGAGCTGAAATTAAATTAAAATGACCCTCTCCAGCTCGATCAAAAAGTGCCGCTCTTTTTTGCAAAAGCTCCTTTAATTCAGGGGCGTTTAGCGTGTTCTTTGGGTTGTAGAGCTTTATGTTTTCAATGAGGTTGAGTAAATATCTTCCGTCTCCATGAGCCATTTGTATCAGTAATTCCTTTGCTTTGGAATCTATGGGAAGGGGCTCTCTTTGTTTTTCATATCTAGAAAGAAGGCGGGCTAGTGCAGGTTTGGATAGTGAGTTGAGGGTGAAAACTCTCATTCTTGAAAGTAGAGCATTATTTAATGAGAAGGAGGGGTTTTCTGTAGTAGCTCCAATAAGTATAAACTTTCCACTTTCAAGGTAGGGTAAAAAAAAGTCTTGTTGGCTTTTATTAAAACGGTGGATCTCATCTAGAAAAATAATTAATTTAGCATACATGAGAGGTTGGCTCTCAGATTTTTTAATTAACTCTTTTAAATCACTTAGTGAGGTGGAGACAGCAGAAAATTGAAAGAAAGAGCCTCCTAGGCTTTTTGCATAAATACGTGCGAGTGTTGTTTTCCCGCAACCCGGAGGTCCCCAAAATAAGAGAGAGAGGGGCTTCTTTTCTTTAATCAGTTCATTAAAAAAGCTTTTTTCAAAGAGAAGGTGGTCTTGTCCAACCACGTCTTCAAGTAGAGCCGGTCTTAAATCCTCAGAAAGGGGAGTGTTCATTAATGATTTTCTTCGTTCTCAGAAAGCCAGGTGATAATCTCGTTAGATTCGTAAAGGGCCTTTCCATTATGGACCAGACAAGGAACTTGGCCTTTTCCACCAATTTTGATGAGTTCGTCACGAATACCTGGTTTGTTTACATCTTTCATTTCTAAGGTTATGTTATTTTCCTCCATAAAGCGAGTGACCTTGTGGCAATAAGGACAACTTGGAGAATAATAAAGAACTAAAGAGGTGGATTTTGAAGACATAGAGGGGGTTCCTTGTTGAGATCCAAAGAGGCTCATTGACAAAGCCAAAAAGGCACAAAGGCCTAACATGTGGATTTTTTGTTTCATTTTTATCATACTAGTCACATCATACCAGAGTTTTTTATATAGGTCTATGCTCGCATCAATATTTAATTATAAATGGAAACTTTCATTTCTAGCGATTTGTGTACTTTGCTTGACGCCCCTCTCTTTATTAGAGGCTTCTAGGCGTGGAGCTAGGCCTATTAAAAAAGTAGGAGATGCTATTCAAATAGCTCTTCCTGTTATGGGAGGCTCTATGACTTTGCTCTTTAGAGATTTTACAGGAACACTTCAGTTTGCGAAATCTTTCGGTACCACTTTTGGGGTTACTTGGATTTTAAAGCCGATAATTAATGCAGACCGTCCCATGAGTCGAGAAAAACAGCGACGAGGTGACAGCTGTGGAAAAATGTCTTTTCCAAGCGGGCATACCGCTGCTGCCTTTGGAGGGGCTGCTTTTTTGCAAATGCGCTATGGATGGGGGTTTGGAGTTCCTTGTTATTTGGCTGCGGGGTATGTCGGTTTTTCTAGAATTTATGGACAAAGGCATTGGTTTCGCGATACTTTGGGGGGAGCTGCAATTGCTGTGGCAGCAAATGTTCTTTTTACCACCCGACTCTGTAAAAAAAAGGTTTACGTAGCACCTATTATTGATGAGGATCAACGGGGGATAAGTCTTTTTTGGGAGCTATAGGTGCTGCAGGTTCATCTTGAGGTAGGGGAGGCAAATCTTTTAAATTTTTGAGGCCGAAGTACTCTAAAAAAGAGATCGTTGTCTCATATAAAGAAGGCTGTCCTGGCGCATCAAGTTTGTTTTTATTTGTCACAAGATCTCTTTCTAATAGTTGAGAGAGGGGATAAGAGGAATCAACGCCTCGAATCGTTTCTATTTCAGCACGTGTTATAGGTTGTTTATAAGCAATGATAGATAGAACTTCTAAAGTCGATGGGGACAATTTAATTTGCTTAGAAGGGTAAAGTTTTTGAATATAGGTATGAAATTCGGGTTTACTTTGCAGTGTATAACCTCCAGCTATTTCAGTGAGTTCAAAGGCTCTATCTTGATATTCTTGTCCCAACTCTTCTAAGAGCGTTTTTAACTGCTTTTTGTTCAAAGGATGTTCTTCCCCTATAAGGGATTGTAGTTTTTTTAAACTCAAGGGAGTATTAGAGGCGAAAAATAGAGATTCTAGAATTTGTTTAAGAGAGGTTGTTTTTTCCATTTTGCTTACCTAATTCCTTCGATGATAAGTTGATTTTCTTGAAGAGAGATCTTTGCAAGTCCATTTTTTAAGAGTTCAAGTAGGGCCAAAAATAGAGTAATCAGCTTAAGCTTAGGCTCATTTAAGTTGAAAACGGAGTGGAAATTCAAAGTTTCATGATCTTTGAAGGCTTGTTTCCAGTATTGAATCATGTCTTGAACCCGATAGTCTTCTTCTTCTATAGAATCTTTGTGTTTCAGTCGGCTCTTTTCAAGAACCTTTACGAAGAGTTCTGATAATAGAGATTCCGAAGATGGTTTTTTCAATTCTGTTGAGTAGAAGGCTTCAGTTAAGCAAAAGCCTCGGTTAAATCGAGTTTTTTGTGCCTCTTCTTTGTCCCTTAATTCCTGTGCAATATTTTTGAACTTATAATAGTGAATTAACTGTTCGATAATGTCTACTCGAAGAGTGCTCTCGTCTATTTGTTCTTTTTCCTCATGCTTAGGAAGTAACATTTTGCTTTTTAAGAGCATCAGAGAAGAAACAACCGATAAAAATTCTGCACTAAGATCTAAGTCATACTCCATCAGGGTATTCAGATATCCAAGGTACTGATCCATTACCTCACCGATAACTATTTCATAGACATCGAGTTCCTTGTTTTCAATAAGATGGAGTAAGAGGTCAAGGGGGCCTTCAAAGGACTTTAAATTAAAATAAGGATTTGAAACACGCACGCTCATTTGGACACTTTCTTTCTTACGAAACATATATAAAAAAAGAGTTCTTTTCAAGTGTCTTAGTTTAAATGATTACAGAGTTAATTTTAAGAGGGTTGTATGAAAGTAAATAAATCACAAGAACCTGGTATTTAATAAGATGGATATTTAATTAAAGCGCAAAAAAAAAGGTTGTGAAAATATTTTTTCACTTTTATAGGTTGGGTTGTGGGCGCAGAAAATACTTAGCCCTGATTTCAATAAGACGTAATAAATGAAGGCTCTACCTATGTTGCACTCCAAATTTAAGCGATTACTTTTTCTTTTAGCTTTTTTCTTCGTAGCTACTTCCTCTACCTTGTGGTCGGTGCAAAGTACTTTGTCTAAGTCTGATGTAAAGTCAGTTATGCAAGACCTTTTGGTATATCATGTTGAATTTAAGGAAATGAATCCGGAGCTTATTAAGCGCTCTTTCTATTTTTACATTGAGCAATTTGATATCTTAAAAGCCTTCTTAACAGAGAAAGAAGTTGCCAGTTTTCTAAATCCCTCATCTAAAATGGTCCAGGATGCCATTGATCGCTACAATAAAAATGACCTTTATTATTTTGAAGAACTTCAGTCTCTAGTTCAGAATGCAGTGATTCGCGCTCGACGAAATCGAGCTCTAATTCGTGCTGAAGTAGAAAAAAATCTAATGAGTGCTCAATCTAATGTAGGGGAATATGAACTGACTACAAGCTATCCTAAAACAGAATCTGCTTTAGTAAGAAGACAAAAACAGCACATGGAGCGCTTTATTCACATTCAAGAAAAAGCGTCCCCTTATGGAATCAGCAAACAGGATTATAAAAGAATATTTGATTACTATGAGAGCCGTATGCAGGAATATGAAAATATGCACTTTATAGATCCAAGCGCGGGTAATTTTCATGAAAATCTTGAACATGGCTGCTCCCTTCACACATTAAAGGCTATGGCGAGAAGTTTAGATCCCCACTCTGCCTTCTTCTCACCTGATGAAGCTCGAGGTATGCAATCTTCACTAAGTAAGAACTTTTGTGGCGTAGGGCTTGTTTTGCAAAGAGATTTTAGAGGCATTATCGTGCGGGAGGTTCTTAAAGGTGGACCTGCTGAAAGATCAGGTGGTGTAGGAACGGGTGATCAGATTATATCGATTGATAACCATGAGCTTGATTCGCTAAACTATAAAGAAGTGGTTAAACTCTTAGAAGGAAGAGAAAATTCAGAAGTCACTTTGTTAATCAAAAAAATGAGCGAAAACAATTTAGATGAAACAGAGTATGTGACCATTCAAAGGGGAAAGGTAGGTCTTAGTCAGAAGCTAATTGATTCAAGTTATGAAAAATGTGACGGCGGAATTATTGGTAAAATAACCTTGAATTCATTTTATAATAACCAAGCGGGTGTCAGCTCAGCTAAAGATGTAAAAAAGGCCATTGAAGAATTTAAGCAGCAAGGAGAGCTCAAGGGAGTCATTCTAGACCTTAGAGAAAATACAGGTGGATTCCTAATAGAGGCTGTGGAAGTTGCAGGCCTTTTTATTACGAACGGAGTCGTCGTTGTTGCAAAATTTGCTGACGGTAAGCAGCATTACTTAAGAAATCTGGATGGAAAAGTTTCGTTTGATGGGCCTTTAGTTTTGTTAACATCAAGGTTATCTGCGTCTTCTTCTGAGATTGTTGCAGGAACTTTGCAAGATTACGGAAAGGCCTTAATTGTAGGAGATCCGTCGACGTTTAGAAAAGGATCCATCCAGTATCAGACACTTACTATTCCAAAAGCTAAGCATTACTTTAAAGTGACTATTGGTCGTTACTATACTGTAAGTGGAAAGTCTACTCAACTGGAAGGGGTCAAAGCAGATGTGTTAGTTCCTTCTCACTATTATAAGGAAAAAATAGGCGAGCAATATTTAACCTATCCGATTTCTAAAGACTCTATTGAGCCTGCATTTGACGATAAGTTAGCTGATTTAGATCCCAAAGCTAAAGATATTTTTACTCGTTTTTACCTTCCAAGTCTTCAAAAACGTACTGATAAATGGAGATCTATGCTCCCTGAATTGACTAAAAACAGCGCTCGTAGAATTTCAAAAAATCCAGATTACCAGACTTTTTTAAGACAAATTAATGGTGAGTTTAAGCCTGGAGAGACTGAGTTTGATGAGTCTAAAGTCGATCTTCAAATGGAAGAAGCTGTTCATATCCTTAACGATATGATGCGACTTGAAAATAAGTCTGAAAAAAAACTGGCAGCTCACCGATAATTTAACTCATTATTTAGTAAGCGTTAAAATAAGATTGTTTAAAATTTTCCTAGCCTCTATAGTGATGGCCTGTTTTTAAGGCCAGATAGCTCAGTCGGTAGAGCAGAGGACTGAAAATCCTTGTGTCGCTGGTTCGATTCCAGTTCTGGCCAACTTTTTCAATATTTTTAGAAAGAGAAAGTTTTTTAAAAATATTATCTACTGATAATCCTTATCCTATTGAGATAAGCCTTTAAAGCAATAGTCTTTGTAAAAAATTTTATCACAAACCCCAATATTCAAGTGGGAGATTCTACTTATAGAGTAACTACAAGATGAAAGCTCGAGTAGATGGCTTTTGCACTTCAAAGATCCCTCTTCAATCTTAGCAAAAATCTTTTACTAGAAACGTAGCTTTTCATTGGTTTCACAGTAAGGAAAAAAATGTTAAGCTACTTGCTCAGTAATTACAGAATAAAGAAAGCAGGGGGAGATATCTGCTCCGTTGTCCCATACAATAGTTCCAAGCTCTTTGTTTAAGCGAACTGTTGCGAGGTATTGAGGGTCTTTAAGCTTTTTAAAGATTCCCTCGAATGGAAGAATTTTTGAAATATCAACCTCCCCTTCTACATCATTTTCAAAACGAAGAAAAAGGGTATGACCTTTAATAAATTTCACTTCAACAATATCGTATAACATTTTTACTCCAGCGGAGGAATTTTTTTTAGTGCTGCAAACTTTTCGGCTAAAAGCCAATCTTCCATTAGCTCATCTTGATAAAGACTTGCCCATTCAATAACTAAACCTAAAACTTTAGAAGGAAGTTTCCCATTTTGCAGTGCGAGATCTTTAATAGAAATACTTGCCTTGTACTCATTATATCTTACATGAAAATGAGGAGGGCTATGATCCTTGTAGAACATCGCAATGATTATTCATAAAAAACGACTAATTTCTGGCATAATTTGAACTTTAGTTTAACATTATAAATAGCTATTAATAAATTCTTTTTGAAGAATATTTGGGAAAAGCAGTGCCTAAATATACAAGAGTAGAAAATGTTTAATTAGCAATTTTTTTAGCTGAAAACTCTTTTACACTCGTATTACTGATGCTTTTAAAAGAAATGAAGGATTTAAGATGTTCTTACCAGATACACAATATCCTCTTGAAAAGCTCACTAAAGCTGTGATCTTTCTAAAAAATTTTATTGCGAATCCAAATATTGAAGTAAGTGATTATACTTATTTTGATGGAAGAGCTCGTCCAGAGAGTTTTGAAACAGAGAATATTGTTTTTGCTCAATCTTGCAAATTGATTATTGGGAAATTTTGTCAAATTGCCTATGGAACTAAATTTCTATGTGTCGCTGGTTCGATTCCAGTTCTGGCCAACTTTTCAATGTCTTCGGAAAGAGGAATCCTAGGGAAGTGCTATCTCCCTGATATTCCATGGCTCCTTTAGGACTTTCTTAAAGTTTTTTGAGATTCCTCATAGATAAAAACTCTTTGATTCTTATATTATTGTCAGTCTTGAAATGATTTTGGATGTTACTTAATTACGAGATAATCTTTTTTGGACAGAATTCTTTATAAAACAAGAGGTAGATTATGAGTCACAGTGTAAGTTTCAATTTAGGATTAGTTACGGGACCTTTAACTCCCTTTGATGTAAAGAAAAGGTCTTGGTTTCAAACAGAAAATCGTCATATTGTTGCAGATGATGTGAGAGCTATTAATGCCTCTAGGGAGTTGCCTCCTAGTGATAGGCTTAAATTTGATCAAGCATTTAAAGGCTATGTGTCAGAGTTATCTTGTGCTGAATCTAACAAAGTTTTAGGTTCTCTTAAGTTTTGTACAAAAGAACAATTGCAAAGTGACCCTTTAACACCAAAGGCTGATGCTTATATTCGGAGCCAATTTTCTAAGCTCAAGGAGCATGCTATTAGAGGGCAACTAAATAAATTCAAAAGTAGTGCTGTGATAACGACTGAACGTATGGAGTTAGAAACATTTTTAACTCTTCTTTCTGAGTCAATTAGCAAATCGTAACATCATTTTTTACGGCCTTTTTAAACGATTTTCCTAAAAATACAGCTAGAAAAAACCAGAGACCCAGCAATGGGAAGCAAAGGATTCCACTCATAGTTAAGTAAGTGGATCTTCCAACGGTTGATCCGAGAGCTTTTTGAAGAGGGCTGAGCGTCATATTAAAAACGGATCCTGCTTGCTTAGAAGATCTTGAGCCAAAGGTTTCAATCCAAGCTTGGGCCTTAAACTTCACATCGGGAGTCGTTGGAATATAAAGTTGTTTGAGAGCAGGGCCGTTGAGCGCATAGTTAATAGCTTTAGATCCAACCATTAAGGCAAATAAGAAAGGAAGTGTGTCCACACTCATAAATCCAAAGAGTGCCAATGCAACAATAATAGGCATAGAAGCAAGTGCTATTCCAATGCCAAGAAAGCGACTAATATTACTGATTCCTAAGAGGAGGCAAAGTAGAGATACAATATTTACACTGGATCCGTAAATACTTAAGTAATTACTAAGAGCCACTCCGGTGTATATTGACCCTGCAGAAACTTTGAAGTTAAAGTCAAAAATCGTAACAACCACTTCATAGATGAAGTTTGCTCCAAAAATACTTAGAAGATATTTATTTTTTAAAAGAAGTTTTAAGCCTTCTAGAAATCCAGGTTCTTGTTTACTTTCTTCTTTCTTTTCATTTTTTCCATGAGACGTTGTAAGTAAATTCTTTGGGGTTTTTTTTAAAAAATATCTCACAAGAGGAATAATAAGTAAAATTAGAAAGCCTAAACATAGCATCGAGAGGAAATCTGTTTTGCAATGTAGACGATGTGGAAGGCCTCCAATGCCGTAGGGGCAAATAATGCCGCCAATTTGTCCAATCGCAACAACGAGTGGAAATCCTCGTTTTGCATGCACAGCTTCAGTTGTGTCAGCCGCAAAAGCCCAAAAAAGTGCGACTACAAGAGATCCGAAACTCTCCACAAATAAGTACCAGAAATATCCTAATAATTTCAATCCGATAGAGGCTATAGTTGAGGTGCTCGCAAGCTCAAGAGCAGAGTCCTGAACAAGGCTCATAAGCAAACTAAATCCTAGAATGCTGAATCCATAAAATGTAGGAAGTATCACAAGCATTTTCTCGCGAGAAGTTTTCTCTAAAAGCTTGGTATAAAACATAACTAAAGGAAGTAGAGCTAAAACAGAAATTGTTTTGGCAAAAGGGAGTTGAAATTTGCCAACAAGCTGAATGAAAATGGAATCTTTTAAGGGACGTAAAGTCCAATAGACGCCAATAATTAAAGCAAAAATTAAACCCATACGAAGAAATTTTTTAAATTCCTCTCTTTCAAAATCCCCAAAGTTAAATCGACATATCCATTGAAAAAAATGCAATATACTGTTTTTTTTATTCATATAATTCTCCTTAATCAAAGAAAACAGGATATTTTATTGGTTTTTATTTGTATCGTTGATATTTTAGATATATAAAATCGAAAAAATCGATTTAAAATAAAAGAGGTGTTTATGCAAGACTTTCAAAATCATTTACCTGAGGAAAAAGCTCTGCAAACTATAGAACAAACTCTTAAAAATCTACGTATCGTAGATTTAGATATTTTTATTTCAGCTGCACGAATGAAAAATTTGGGGAAAGCTGCTGCGGCGCATCATTTGAGCCAGAGTGCAGCTAGTACAGCTGTTCAAAGAGTGGAAACAGCCTTTCGTTTGGATCTTTGCACTCATGAGAGACGTCAATTTCGATTGACAAGAGAGGGACAATTTTTATTACCCAAAATTGAAAGCATTGTCAGACAAATGCGTGACTTAATTGTATCTGGTGAAGATCCTCCCATTCGTTTAGTAACGACTCATGCGATTGCTCAAGTGGCTGTACCTTCTCTTTTATCATTAAACAAAATCGACTTTAAGCATATGCGGCCTGATCAAGCGTATGCGGCAATATTGCAAGCTGAAGCGGATATAGCTCTTGTTTTAGATAATTCTCCTTGGAAAGGTGTCGTTGCAGGTGAGGTGGGTTCAGGTTATTTTCAGCTTTATTCTAGAAATAAAAATATAGCTGTTAAACCCGTATTACTGCCTGAGGAACAAATGGAAGTTTTGTTTTTGGAGCAAACCTGGCTTCAAGCGCACGGGTATTGTCTACCCGTTAAATCTAGAATTCCCAGTTGGTCACTTATAGGTCAAATTTGCGGGGAGACTGATGAAGTGGGTTTTTTACCCGATTTTTTAGCTCAGAAATTTAACCTAAGCCCTGTTTTATGGCAGCCTACTCCTTCCCCTTATCGTATTTTAGCTATCTACAAATCTGTTGGGAATCAATTGCAAGAGAGATTCGATGATATCTTGCGTCAATTATATATCGTGTTTTCTAAATAAGCCTTTTATGAAAGCATACCTCTACTTCGTCAGAAAAAATAGATCATAATATAGGCAGTTTGAGTTTTTAGATTCGTGTTTGAAAACAAGATGTCAATGCATTGTTCTTTGGTAAGTTCTAGATAAAGTGTTCAATAAATAAAAATGGAACTAATGAATTAAAAAAAAGATAGACAATAAAAGAGACCCCTGTCTAATGTGAGGTAAATATTTGTTTAAACCTAAAAAGTAGGAAACTTTATGAACACTTTAAAAAAAATAGGCTTATGTTTAGTCTTAGCGACAGCTTTTTTCAGAGCTAGTGCGGCTAACAATGAGCAAACTTATACAAAAAACATTTATATCAGCCTAAGTTCTGA
Organism: Chlamydiota bacterium; assembly: GCA_022601335.1. Taxonomy (GTDB): domain Bacteria; phylum Chlamydiota; class Chlamydiia; order Chlamydiales; family JAAZZY01; genus JAJACV01. Next base: position 17,831 of record JAJACV010000048.1, read on the forward strand.
CTCATTTTTATCAGGGGGAACAGTCTATCCAAATGTTGGATATTTCTTCGGTGATAATAATCAATGGTCAATTAGTGCGACTGTTTTACCTTATAGTCAAGCAGTGGATAAAGTTGACTATAAATTTGGCTTGGACACTAAATCAACCAACTGGAATGTTGTTATAGGTGCAGAGATCATCAATTATATTTCAATAGCTAGAAAATGTTTTGGAAATCGCATGTTTGTATACTATGGACCTAGTTGGCGTCAGGTTTTTGATGTGAGTAAATCAACAAGTACTGATGGATTTACTACTAAAGCGGTTACAAAAGGGGACTGGGAGATAGATCTAAGCTTTGGTCTGCAATACCGTTTCAATGACCACTTATATTTAGGTGTTGACACTCCATTTTTCTTATATACTCAAGATAAATATGAGAATTATACTGATGGCGCTTATGTTTCTACAGTAACAGATATTGATTGGTATTTCTTTGGTGGAGCTGCTACATTAAATTTAATTTGGAAGTTTTAATCACGCCATTTAATAGTTGGGTGCTTGTCTATACAAGCACCTTTTCTTAGCTTAATTTAATAAGTTATTATCTTTATCCCTTCTCCCAATTTACTTAAAAAATAGGTTTGATCTACATGAATTTTTACAAGAAAATAGGCTTATGTTTGGTCCTAGCAGCAGCTTTTTTTAGAGCAAATGCAGATGCACCACAAACGGGTACTGACACACCACTTGAGCAAACTTATACGAATAATGTTTATCTCGGTTTGAGTTCAACCTCATTTTTTTCTGGGGGAGTGATCTATCCTAAGTTTGGATATTTCTTCAGCAATAATAACCAGTGGTCGGTTGCACTAACTGTTTTACCCTATAATGAATCGTTGGATAAGTATTCGTTCGCTAGTTTAGCCAACTTTCGAACACTAAATTGGACTGTTCAATTGGGAGCAGAAATTTTTAATTACATCCCAATTGCTAGAAAATGTTTTAACAATCGCATGTTTGTGTATTACGGACCTAGTTGGTTGCAGATATTTGATGCTAACAAAACAATAGAGGGGACTGCTGATGGTACTAGAACCGTTACAAGAGGAGATTGGCAGGTAGATCTAAGCTTTGGCTTGCAGTATCGTTTCAATGATCATTTATATCTAGGAGTCGACACCCCCTTTTTCTTATATACTAAAGATGTGTATGACAATTATACCAACGGTGTTTATGTTTCTAGAACAACTGATATTGATTGGTACTTCTTTGGTGGGGCTGCTAATTTAAATCTTATTTGGAAATTTTAATTACGTCACTTAGTAATTGGGCGCTTGCTGTTTGTAAGCGGCCTTTTTTTCTTATTTTCGATCGTGTTAAGTCAGAGCTAAATTATACAAATAACGTTTATGTCGCTTTGGCCTTAGGGCTATTTTTTTTAGGCTCCAATGATTTTTGTAATTTTTCATCAAGTTCTCTTGTAAAAGCACTTAAATAGTCTTCAGCTCCTTTGACTCTTGCATCAGAGTTTTCAGCTTGAATATCTGAAATAAAAAAAGGTTTTCCAAAACCCATTACCATTTTTCCAAAAGGTTTAGGTATTCTTAAGCCATCCCAAGATTTGAATTTCCAAAATTTACTGGCACTCCAACTAAATGGGAAGATTTGAGCCTTTGTCATAGAGGCGGCAAGAATGACTCCAGGTTTAATTTTATATTTAGGACCTCTTGGACCATCGGGAGTAATAACTAAAACAGATTTTTTGAGTGTTTTAATAAAAGCTCTTAGAGATTCATGTTTGTTTCTTTTTGGAACGCGTATCGTAAATCCATTTTTATAAGATTCCGTAGCTAAGGCTAGCCACTCTCCATCTCGACTTCCACTCACATAGGCCGTATAGTTGGAAGTTCTTTTCAAAAATTCTCCGAAATAATTGGGGGTGAGGACGACACGGTTGTGCCAAAGCATGACGATACTCGGGTGCTGATTGACAGATGAGTAGTAAGTGTCTAATCCTATGAGCTCTATTTTATTCGTCCATAAAAGGCAACGAAGGACAGTTTTAACAATACTAGGAAAAATTTTTACCTGAAAAAACCGGATGAGCTTGTCTAAAAATGTGGTGATTTTATTGAGCATAAATTGTGGAACTTATTTCACGTGCAGCTTCTTGAGAAGGTATTTTAGAAGATCCCATAATAGAGAGCATCTCTTTACATCCATCTAAACTATTTTTTCTTAAATGGGTCTCATTGTAAAGGCTAGAAAGAGTCTTTGCGACTTTTTCAGGAGTAAAATCTAAATGATACAACTCTGGGAAAATATGCTTTTTAGTAATAATATTTACAATGCAGTAGAAAGGAAGACGGAGCTTTATAATATTTTTTACAATCCATGCATTTAGATGAGACAAGTGATACACGACAGCCGTTGGCACATTCATTATAGCCAACTCAAAGTTAATGGTTCCTGATGTTGCTACTGCTGCCTGTACATGGCTCATTATCTGTAAATTTTCTGTAGAAGGAAGTAAAAAAAAGTCATTTGCATCTCCAAAAGAAGTCTTTTTTAAAATCTCTACCATGAGTTGTTTTAGTTTCTGATTGACCGTCGATACTACAAATAATACATCAGGGTAATTTTTTTGAAACAGCTTACAGGCTTCTAAAATCTTTGGAAAATTTAACTTGATTTCTTGTGATCGGCTCCCAGGAAAAACTCCAATAAGTGGACGATCTTCTTGAATGGAATGAACCTTCTTCCAGGATTCTTTTTTTACATGGTTAAAAGTTTGCTCTATTAATGGGTGCCCTACATAAGTTGGCTTAAGTTTCGTTTTTGAAAAATACTCCTCTTCAAAAGGGAAGATAGAAAGCAAAAGATCAAGAGTGTTAGACAACGTGTAGATTCTTTTCTTTCCATGAGCCCAGACAGTGGGGCAGATATAGTGGATGAGTTTATTAGAAAACTGGCGTCGTCGAAGAGCTTTTGCCATTCGTAAATTAAACCCTGGATAATCGATAAATAAAACAGCTTTAGGCTTGGTACTTAAAATAAAGTTCTGAATTTTTTTAAAGTAATAAGCTAGGCGGAAAATATTCTTGAAAACTTCTGAATAACCCATAATTTGGAAGTTTTCCATGGGCATAAAAAGTTCTAGACCCAACTTTCTCATTTTAGGTCCAGCCACGCCAATAATTTGAATTTCAGGACGCATTTGCTTTAACTGAGAGATAATTGCAGCTCCATGAATATCACCGCTCGTTTCTCCTGCAAATACAAATAGATCATAAGACATAGTGTTTAATTTGTTGCTTTTTGTTTAGATTTGTAAATGAGCATTAAATTTCGTGCATAAGGTACAAGACCCGTAATATAACCGCATGCTGTCACATAATCTTTTATGAATACGGCGTAAAATAAAGTGAGGCTACCACCTGAAAGACTAAGCCACCAAAAGGAGGGGCTTAAAAAACTCTTTTGTGTTCTCTCTGATTGCCACCACTGGACCCAAAGCCGACTCGCAAAGATAGCCGCACCTAAAAATCCAATACTATGCCAAACAAACGAAATATTAGGGTTTATGTTACTCCAAGGCATCTCAAGGTGGCTGATCCATAACATTTTATGATGCTCAATCCATACACGTAAAACAAAGAGTAGGGTCAAAGATAAGCTAAGAAAAGAGAGGATTTTGAGGAGACGTGACCACGAAAAAGGCTTTGCATACCCCTTTATTAAGGCTAATTGCCTAAAGGAAAAATACAGAGGAAAAAAACGAATAACATAGAGGTGAAACTGAATTTGAGCCAAGTAGTGAGCTGAAATTAAAATATTACCAATAATGGAAAGAATCCAAAATAGAGAGGTCACATAGCTCTCTCCCCTGCGCTCACTCATAACCCACTGAAGTAAAAACCTAAGCCCAAAAGGAGCCAGTGAAGCAAATCCTAGGCCTAAGTAAAGGATCGCTTTAAAGGTCATTTAGATTCCTCTTTGACCTGATACTTTAGCTTCTTTTTTCGCATCCAATAAACTGCTAGCATATCCAAAATAGGGCCAATAGATCGATTAAAAAAATGGTATTTACTTTTACCACCGACTCGTGGGCGGTGATTGACTTTAACCTCTAAAATTTTATAACCCTCCATCTTAAAAAGAGCAGGTAAAAATCGATGCATTCCATGAAAAAGTTTAATCCGATTTAAGGACTCTTTTTTAAAGATTTTTAAAGAGCAGCCAGTGTCGTGCATATGATCTTGGCAGAGTCTTGAACGAATAAAATTTGAAATTTTTGAAGTCATTCTTTTTGACAGCCGATCCCGCCTTGTGTGTCGCCAACCACAAACCATATCGTAACTAGAAGCGTTTGCCAGTAAAAGGGGTATATCTCTTGGATCGTTTTGCAAATCGCCATCTAAGGTTATAATGAAATCTCCCTTAGCTTTTTTAAATCCAGCATCGAAGGCACTAGATTGTCCAAAATTTTTTGTAAAAGAAATTAATTTTAAAAATGGTTTTTTATCTAAAAGTCCTCTTAAAATTTCAAAACTTTTATCTTTTGAACCATCATCAATACAGATTAACTCCCAAGGTTTATTTAACCCTTGCATAACAGGTTCAATTTCATCTATCAAAGATAGTATATTATGCTCTTCATCTTTTATTGGAATAATAATGGAATATGTAACTAACAATTTTAATGCCTGGATTTAAAGTAAGAGGGCAGTCTATCTAAAATGAGTTTATTCAACAATTTTTTTCTTAAGCCAACAAGCTGCACTGTGAAAAGTGCCTGGGAGAGTTCCGTGGCCGAAGTGCCCGGTTGAAGGAGAAATAATGAGTTCGACTTCAGGGGATCTAACACGCTGATTGTAGGCGATCTCAGTTAGTTTTTGTGTAAATTCAAAGGATTCTTTTGTTCCTACTTTTAGGTCTCGGTTACCAATATAATACCTCAGCGTTTTGCCAACTAACTGATCATATAGGTGGTGCAACGAAAGTTTTTCTAAAAGAGGTGAATCATTATTAAATTCAGATAAAAAACTTAAGTCCGTTACAGGAGCTAAACCAAGGGCTATTTTAACTTGGGGATGGCTTAGCAGATGCGTTGCAATCCAACCTCCCCTAGAAAGTCCAGCAACCGCAAAACGATTGGATTCTATCCAACCTTTTTCAAAGAAATCACTTAAAAGCTCATGCATATCTTTCAGAAAAAAATCCAGTTCCTCTAAGTTTTTAGCCCAGTAATCCATGGCTTTATGTTTGTCTTGACCCTCATGGTGACCTGGAAGTGTCACTGATAGGACACGGCAGTTTTCTTGTGCTAATTCAGAGGCTATTTGATTGTAGGGAGATAGAGTTAAACTTTCAGGTCCTGATAGGGAAAAATAAAGAAGAGTTGGGTATTCTTTTTTTTGAATATCAGCGCCTAGGTAGTAAACAGGGTGGTTTTTGAAACCTACATATGTTTGTAGAGTCATTAGCTTAATTTATTTTTTAAGTCGTTTTATTTTTGCATATTCACGCGCACATCGCTCATCTAAATGAGCCCGAAGACCTAAAAAACGAAGGGCTAATGAAAATTTTTTATGTCCCATCAATTTATGCTTTCGAGATCTTTTTTTTGGGTCAATGGGCGTTAACTTAAATTGAGAATTTAAAATAAAAGCAATCGTTTCTCTCATCCACCTCGGAAAGCGCGGGAAAGGAAGAACAAGTGTATCCTTAATTAAGTCCCGAGTGAGATCAAAAATATCTCCTAGATGAGGAATTCGATCTTTTTCTATGTAGTGTATTTGTATTTTCTTTTCTAAAATGGGATACAAAAAACAAGCGAGTAGAATGTTCTTTTCAGGTTGGTAAATCTCTTGATTATCTGCTACTTCTAAGAATTTAAAAGCGGTCCCCTTGAGATCAGGACCTAAGAAATTAGAGAGGTGGGGGAATAAAATTTGTATAAATCCATAATCCATTAAAAGCTCAAAAAATGAAGAGGTCGCTTTGGTCTCAAGCATTTTGAAAACTTCACCTAAAACTCGATCTGGTGAGCTTTTTTTAATTTCCTGAATATTGCTACGAATAGCGTTGTCTGTTTCCTGTTCTATATCAAAATTTAAACGTGCCTTAAATTTGAGCAGGCGAATCATCCGAATGGGATCTTGCTTAAAACGGATAACAGGGTCACCAATGGTTCTTAATAATTTGCTATCTACGTCCTTTAATCCATGAACGTAATCGATAATGGCGTGCTCTTCTGGGTCATATAGTAGCCCATTAATTGTAAAATCACGTCGTTTTGCATCTTGTTCTTCTGTTCCAAACTCATTATCATTTACAATGAAGTTGTCATCCTTTGGGTCCCCTGATCGGAAAGTGGATACTTCGAATACTTTAGGGCCAAAGCGGATATGGGCTAATCTAAAGCGCCGCCCAATAAGGAGGCAGTTTCTAAATAAGGTTTTAATTTCTTCGGGTTTTGCATTCGTCGAAATATCAAAATCTTTTGGGGTGATTCCGAGTAAGAGGTCACGAACACTTCCTCCTACAAGATAAGCTGAGAAGTCATGTTTTTTTAATCGATGAATAACTTTCAGAGCATCGGGGTCAATTCGATCTTCTGAAATAGGGTGGTTCTCGTCTAAATATATTACAGGTTGCACAGAGGTTAAAGCCAGAAGTAAGAAATTAACATTAAATTGTTCATTTTAAAAGAAACCCCATATTCGTCAAGAAATTATATGTTTTTTCTACAAATGTGGCCAACTAAAGAGATTTAAATTATTATTTACTATAAATAATGTCATTTGAATGCGCTGCCATCTTGCGAGAAAAGATCGACGTCGCTATCCTCCGATTAATTTTTTGGGTATAATTAAATATGACACAACTATTTGGTACGGATGGTGTGAGAGGAAGAGCCAACTCATACCCCATGAATGTAGAAACAACATTGGCATTAGGCAGAGCTTTTGGTATTTGGCTTAAAAGGGATTCTTCTGAACGAACTCGAGTCGTTGTTGGAAAAGATACACGGCTCTCTTGTTATATTTTTGAAAATGCGCTGATTGCCGGTCTTTGTTCTATGGGTATTGATACCTTAATGGTTGGGCCTTTGCCAACACCGGGTGTTGCATTTATTACTAGAGCTTATCGAGCAGATGCTGGAATCGTCATTTCAGCGTCACATAATTCTTATAGGGATAATGGGATTAAATTTTTTTCTGCAGAAGGGTATAAATTTCCAGATTCTTTGGAGAAAACAATAGAAGACTTAGTAAAAGCTAAGAATTTTGAAAAACATCTGCCTCCTGATTCGCAAATAGGCAAAAACAGCAAAATTGATGATGCGAATGGACGTTATATTGAATTTGCAAAAGCAACACTTCCTAGACGATTTTCATTCAAGGGCATTCGAGTTGTACTAGATTGTGCCAATGGAGCTGCTTTTCGTGTCGCACCGTTGACTTTTAAAGAGCTGGATGCAGAGGTTTTTGCCGAGAGCAACACTCCTAATGGAATTAATATCAATGAGCGTTGTGGGACTCTTCATCTTGAAAGTTTACAAAAATCTGTTCTTGAAAGAAGAGCTGATGTAGGTATCGCTTTTGACGGCGATGCAGACCGCGTTATCATGGTCGATGAAAAAGCCAATATTGTTGATGGAGATGTTATTTTAGCCATTTGTGCGTATGACTTAAAGCAAAAAGGGGAGCTCCAAAATAATACAGTTGTGGGTACTGTCATGAGTAATTTTGGCTTTATTAAATCAATGAATGATTTAGGAATTGAAGTGATTCAATCCAAAGTCGGAGATCGTTATGTCATTCAAGATATGCTTGAACATAGGAGCAATCTTGGAGGAGAGCAAAGTGGACATCTTATTTTTTTAGACCATAATACAACTGGAGATGGTCTTGTTTCTGCTTTGCAGGTTTTACGTATTATGAAAGAGAGAGGCAAAAGTCTTTCAGAATTGGCAAGTATCATGACTCGTTATCCCCAAGTAATTTTAAATATCAAGGTTTCCTCAAAACCTGAAATTGATGAAATACCAGGGCTTAATGGTGCCATACAAAATATCGAAAAAAATCTTCAAGACAAAGGGAGAGTTTTAGTGCGATACTCAGGAACAGAAAATGTCTGTCGCATCATGCTTGAAGGACCCAATACAACTTTTTGTCAAAAGTATGCTTGTTCTCTGGGAGATATTATCAAAGCTCAAATAGGAATGTAAGTATGTGTGGAATATTTGGATATGTAGGTAATAAAAAAGCCATTCCCATTGTTTTAGAGGGGCTGAAGACTTTAGAATACAGGGGATATGACTCTGCAGGTGTTGCTGGGATTAGCCAAGGAAAAACTTTGTTCTACAAAGACAAAGGTAAAATAGGTCATTTAGCTAAGCTCCTTGAAAAAAAGCGGCTTGAAGTAGAAGCTGCGATTGCTCATACGCGATGGGCTACACACGGAAAGGTCAATTCGCTAAACGCTCATCCACATTTTGATGCGCATGAAACTTTGGCTATTGTTCACAATGGAATTATTGAAAATTTTCAAAAATTAAAATCAGATTTAGTAGCACAAGGTATCGCTTTTGTCAGTGAAACAGATTCCGAAGTGATAGCGCAACTTTTTGCCTTTCATTTTCAAGGCAATCTTAAACAGACTTTGCTAAAAATACTTCCTCTTCTAGAAGGCTCGTTTGCCATTGCTGGAGTACATAGAAATTTTCCTAAAGATATTTTTGTGGCCTGTAAAAATAGTCCCTTAGCTATAGGGGTTGGAGAGAGTGAGTATTTTGTTTCATCTGATGTGAATGGTTTTTTAAAGTACACAAACAAAGTAATCTTCTTGGAAAACCATGAAATTGGTTTGATTCAGCCCAGTGGTTTGAAAATTTATAATGAGAAAGGTGAAATCGTTGCTAAACAAACGGAATCCATTACAAGCAAAATAGAAGAAATTTCTAAGCTGCATTACCCGCACTTCACCCTAAAAGAAATTTATGATCAGCCTGAATCCATAAACCGTCTTTTTAAAAATAGATTCGAAGAAGAGTTTGGAGCCATCTGTTTAAAGGATATGGGAATTGATGAAGAAACCTTTATGGAAACTTCAAGGATTCTTATTTTAGCCTGTGGGACGTCGTGGCATGCGGGCTCTGTTGGCGCCTACCTCTTTGAATCCCTTTCTCGAATACCAACGCAAGTCGAAATTTCTTCTGAATTTCGCTATAAAAATCCTATTGTTATGAAAGATACCCTAGTTATTGCAATTAGCCAGTCCGGAGAAACTGCGGATACTTTAGCTGCTGTACATGAGCTGAAAGCAAAGGGAGCTAAGGTCATCGCTGTATGTAATAGAGAGGGCTCAGAACTCTCAAGGCTCTCTGACCACACATTGTTTATCCAAGCGGGTCCCGAAATAGGGGTTTGTTCAACAAAAGCTTTTACAAATCAAGTGGTTCTTTTGTCATTATTAGCTCTGCACCTAGGCCGTATGCATCATTTAAGTAAAGAAGAGGGAATTCACTTTATCCGGGAAATTAAAAAATTGCCTGGCCTGGTTTCAGAAGTCTTGAGTTGTGCTGATGAAATTCATGTTCTTGCTAAAAAATATAATCACTTTACTCATTTTTTCTTTATAGGAAGAAGTTACATGTACCCAACGAGTCTAGAAGCGGCTCTGAAGCTTAAAGAAATGTCATATATTCATGCCCAAGCTTATCCTGCAGGAGAACTCAAACATGGTCCCATCGCGTTGATAGATTCTAATTGCCCGACAGTCGCTTTATTTGGAAACAAACACACTTTTTCTAAGCTGTTGAGTAATATGATGGAAATCAAAGCAAGAGAAGGTCCTATTTTAGCTTTTGCTCCTCGAGGCTTTGATGAAGTGAGCTCAATTGTCGATGATGTATTTTGGTTGCCAGACACTTGTGATGAGTTCGCCTCCATTCCAACATCAGTGGCTCTGCAGCTTTTTTCCTATTATATGGCTCTAGAAAGGGGATGTGATATTGACCAGCCTCGTAACTTAGCCAAATCTGTTACGGTGGAGTAATGCTTAAACATAGACATATTATAGGAAGTATTCTCCTTGTTGCGGGAACCTCTATTGGGGGAGGAATGTTGGCTCTGCCAATCCTTACAAGTCTTGGAGGCTTTTTCCCATCTATTATTATCTACCTAATAACATGGATTTTTATGGCAGCAACAGGGCTGCTTTATTTAGAAATGTGTATTTGGATGGATAAAGAGACAAACCTTGTAAGTTTGGCTCGAAAGACACTAGGTCCATTCGGATATTATTTTACCTGGGTAATCTATTTATTTTTCTTTTACTGCTTAACAGTCGCCTATGTTGTAGGAACACAAAACTTTTTGGATTTCTTTTTCAATCAAGCTATGAATCGATGGGTTTCGTCCGGAGTTTTTGCTCTTATGTTTGTTCCTATTATTTATCTTGGAGCTAGAGCGGTTGAGAATGTAAATAATTTATTTATGTTTGGTCTGATACTGACTTATATCCTATTTGTGATCATGGGTGTACCCCATATTCAATTTGAGCGCTTGCTCGATTCCAATTTTAAATACGCATTTGTTGCATTCCCTGTTATTTTTACAGCGTTTGGTTATCAAGGAGTGGTTCCAAGTTTAACGTTTTATTTGAAAAAGAATGTCTCTGTAATTAGATGGACAATTCTAATAGGAAGCTTCATCCCTTTTATCATATATATCTTTTGGGAAGGTTTAGTGCTGGGCATCATTCCTAAATCCAATTTGCAAGAAGCACTAGCTTTAGGAGAAAACGCGATTTATCCCTTTAGGGTTATATTAGGTAACCAACGGATCACGATAATGGGAGAATGCTTTGCATTTTTTGCCCTAGCATCCTCACTTCTAGGTGTTACTTTAGGTTTACGTGATTTTTTAGCAGATGGTTTAAAAATTCAAAAAAATTCGAGAGGACGCTTGATCCTTTGTGGTATTATTTTTATTCCTCCGATCATCATTTCTATTTATTTTCCAAATATTTTTTTGGCCGCTTTAGGACTTGCAGGGGGCATTGGTTCCGCTCTAATTTTAGGCCTATTGCCTATTTTAATGGTCTGGTCAAAAAGATATGTTCTTAAAGAAAATGGAGGGGAATACCAAGTGATGGGAGGGAAACCATATCTTATTATTCTAGGACTCTTTGCAATCTTTGAAATTACTTTTGTTGCCTTCTACTCCTTTGGCTGGTTGAAGCTTTAGAGGAAGAAAGTCTATCAAATAAATAATTGATAAAAGAAGAATATATTGAATTTGTTTCTATTTTTTGCTAAACTGAGCACGATACGAAATTAACATAGGATATTGACTATGGCATACAATGATCGAATTACAATAAAGCCTCAGTCTGGAGTGGGTCAGGTAAATACCTTTGCAACCCAAGTCTATGGCTGGATGACAGCAGGTCTTGCTCTCACAGCTTTTGTAGCGTGGTTTATTTACAAAACAGGACTCTATCATGCTGTTCTGCCGTTTTGGTGGATCACTGCCATTGGAACCTTTGCAATAGCAATGACCATTTCTTCGAGATTAAATCAAATTTCATTTTCAGGTTTAGCCACTCTTTTTTTAGCTTATTCTGCTCTTGAAGGAGTCTTTTTTGGAAGTGTTCTTCCTGGATTTGCCGCCGCGTTTGGAGGGCAAATTATATGGACTGCTTTTGGTAGCGCTTCTCTCATTTTTGCCATTGCAGTAGCTTATGGAGTCTTTACAAAATCGGATATGACTTCACTTGGCCGTATTCTATCTATAGGTGTTATTGGTTTAGTCGCAGTCACTCTACTCTATATGGTGCTTTCCCTTTTTATGCCTATGACAGGAATGATGCTGATTATTTCATACCTAGGGCTGATGATTTTTGTGGGCTTAACAGCTTATGATGCCAATCAAATTAGAAAAATGAGCTCGCAGGTAGATGGATATTCTGTAATGTCCTGTAAACTATCCTTAATTATGGCCTTACGAATGTATATTAATGTCATTATGGTCTTTTGGTACCTTCTTCAAATTTTCTCATCTTCAAGTAGGAGATAACTAAAGCATTTGTTTATAAAAGGTTAAAAAAGCCCCTTTACAATTAAAGCTCCCATTTCTATTAGGAATTTAAGGGAGCTTTTTTTATGCCATTTGCAGAAGTCAATACGCAGAAAATCTTTTATGAAATCGAGGGAGATGGAGAAACAATTGTTTTAATCCATGACCTTCTGGAAGATCACTTGCACTGGAAATCAATCCAAAAAGAACTTTCTAAAGAGTTTAGAGTGCTTACTTTAGATTTAAGAGGGGCGGGGCAAAGTAGTATTCCAAAAGAGGAATTTACTGTAGAAGATATGGCTAAAGATGTTTTAGCTCTTACAGACCATCTTAAAATAGAGAAGTTTCATCTGATAGGAGATTCTCTTGGAGGATGTGTGGCTCAAATGATTGCTTATAAACATCCAGAAAGTGTTCTCAAAATGATTTTGAGTAATTCATATCTAAAAATTTCTAATTCAACAACTTGGTTTTTAGAGACTTTAGATGATTTATTTAAATCGAGTCTTTCTTACTCTGAAATCTATAAATTAGCTTTACCTTGGTTCTTCTCGTCCTGGTTTTTGGAGTTTGAAGAGGCTATAAAAGATCTCTTAAAAGAGATCAAAAATAGGAAGTACCCCACTAAATCCAAAGGATTTCATTTAATTTTTGAAGCTCTCAAAAAGTTTGACTCAACAAGATGGGTGAGTAAAATAAAAGCTGAAACATTATTGATTATTGGGGAAGAAGACCTTTTTTGTCTTTTTAAAGAAAGTAGAGCTTTATTAACGAAATTAAAAGAACACAAAGTGGAACTGTTTTCTGGAGGACATAAATCCAAGTTAGAAAGTCCCACTCGTTATTTGGAAATAACAAAGAGTTTTTTGAAGAAAGATGAGGAGCTATGAGAACAGCTCGTCTACAAAAGCATTTGGATCAAAAATTTTGAGGTCGTCAACTTTTTCTCCAACACCGACAAACTTGATGGGTATTTGAATTTCTTTCTGAATAGGAACAACAACACCACCTCGGGAACTACCATCTAACTTTGTGAGTATTAATCCTGTAAGAGGAGTGTGCTCATGAAAGACTTTAGCTTGTTCGATGGCATTTTGACCAATGGTTGCGTCAATAGTAAGCAGCGTTTCATGTGGTGCATCTGGGCATTGCTTTTGAAGCACTCTCTTTACTTTTTCAAGCTCTTGCATCAAATGGGTTTTTGTTTGTAAGCGTCCTGCTGTATCAATAATCAAAACATCTGCTTTTCTAGAAAGCGCCGCTGTTATGCTATCAAATGCCACAGCCGCCGGGTCGCTACCTAATTGAGCCTTGATCAAATCGACTCCAATTTTTTTAGACCACATCTCTATTTGATCAACAGCTGCAGCTCTAAATGTATCTGCTGCAGCAAGTAAAACTTTTTTGCCGCTCTTTTTATAGTAATTGGCGAGTTTAGCTGTCGATGTTGTTTTTCCGTTCCCATTGACTCCCACAATTAGGATCACTGTTAGTGGAGTCTTCAGTTCTAATTGGGAAGAGTATTCGCTAAGATGTGATTTGACTCGAGATTTTATATGTTTAAGTATTTCATCAGGATCAACTTTTGGATTCTTTTTGAAATTTTTTTGAATATCACTCACGATCTCTTGGCTCATTGAGCTACCTAAGTCTGCAGAATAGAGTAAGTGCTCAAGCTCCTCCAATGTATTTTCATCAATAGATTTAGAGAAAATTTTTCGAACTCTATCCCCTAAATAAGAGCGAGTTTTTAAAAAAACTGATTTTAAAAATTTAACGACCATTTTAATTAAAGGTTTTGAGTTGATTCAAAACGAATAATATCACATAACCAGAATTAGGGCAGCAGTTAAATAGATCAGGGGATAGAGGATGAATTTACATGAATTTCAGTCAAAAGAAATATTGATGCGCTATGGCATTCCTATTCCAAAATTTGGAGTAGCCTCTAATCCTGAAGAAGTTAAAGAAGTAATCGAAACTCTCAATCTTGACTCGGCTGTGGTCAAAATACAGGTTCATGCCGGAGGAAGGGGTAAATCGGGAGGAGTTAAATTTGCCCACTCTAAAGACGAAATCGTAGATATCTCCTCGAAGCTTATTGGGATGAAAATCGTTAATAATCAAACAGGTAAAGAAGGAATTGTAGCCCATAAAGTAATAATCACTCTGCCTTGCGAAATCAAAAAAGAGTTTTATTGCTCTATTCTTATTGATAGAGAGACGAAAAGACCTCTACTCATCATCTCTCCTGAAGGAGGCATGGATATCGAAGAAGTTGCAGTTAAAATGCCCGAGAGTATCTTAAAAGTGCCCTTGGGGAGTGAAGGTCAATTGAAGCGCTTTCAAGTATTGTATATTTCAAAATTTATGGGGTGGACTGGAGATTTAATGAAGCAAGGAGCTTCTCTTCTTGCTAATTTAGCAAAAGCATTCTGGGAAATAGATGCTTCCTTAGTAGAAATCAATCCTCTCATTTTAGATGAGGAGAATACTCTGCAGGCTTTAGATGCTAAAATTACAATTGATGATAATGCCCTTTATCGACAAAAAGAACTGGCTGAATTTTATGACTCTACCCAAGAGTCATCGGCAGAAGTAGCTGCAAAGCAACATGACTTAGCTTATATCTCTTTAGAAGGGAATATTGCATGCATGGTCAATGGAGCTGGGCTTGCTATGGCAACTATGGATATTATTCATCATTATGGAGGAGCTCCAGCGAACTTCTTAGACGTAGGGGGTAGTGCAGACAAAGAAAAGGTGACAGAAGGATTTAGAATCATCATGTCTGACAAAAAAGTGAAAGGTATTTTGGTAAATATTTTTGGTGGGATTATGAATTGTGCAACCATTGCAAAAGGATTAATTGCGGCAACACAAGAGCTACACTTGGAAATTCCGATTGTTGTTCGTATGGAAGGGACCAATGTTGAAGAAGGGCGCTCTCTTCTAGAACAATCTGGATTAAAGCTCATTAATGTCAAAAGTCTTTCAGAAGCAGCTCAGACAATTGTTAAGGAAGTAAAGGAAAATTAATATGGCAGTGCTTGTTAATAAAGATACTAAAGTCATTACTCAGGGAATTACCGGAAAATCGGGCCTTTTTCACACTCAACAAGGGTTAGAGTATGGAACGCAGTATGTGGGGGGAGTGACTCCTGGAAAAGGGGGGCAAACGGTTCTAGATTTACCCGTTTTTGATACCGTACTTGAGGCTAAAAAAGTATTGGGATGCACAGCTACCCAGATTTTTGTACCGCCCCCTTTTGCAGCAGAATCTATTTTGGAAGCAGAAGATGCAGGAATAGAAGTCATTGTTTGTATTACTGAAGGAATACCTGTTAAAGATATGCTGGAAGTCTCCAGGGTCATGTCGATGAGTAAAACCAGTCGCCTAATTGGCCCTAATTGCCCTGGAATAATTACTCCTGGTGAATGTAAAATTGGTATTATGCCTGGCTACATTCACAAAAGAGGAAAAATTGGTATTGTATCAAGGTCTGGTACGCTCACATATGAAGCTGTTTGGCAAACAACGCAGCTTGGACTTGGCCAATCTACATGTATAGGAATCGGTGGTGATCCTCTAAATGGTACCAATTTTATTGATGCACTCGAACTCTTTGAGGAGGACCCTGAAACTTTAGGGATTTTGATGATAGGAGAAATTGGAGGGCACGCTGAAGAAGATGCCGCTGATTGGATTAAAGCCAATTGCTCAAAACCAGTAGCGAGCTTTATTGCAGGGATGACTGCTCCTGCAGGAAAAAGAATGGGGCATGCTGGGGCCATTATTTCTGGAGGGAAGGGAACCGCTCAAGATAAAATTGCTGCTTTAAAAAAAGCAGATGTTATTATTGCAAACACTCCAGCTGAGATGGGTGAGGCAATAAATAAAGCGTTTTAGAAGAGGAAAATGTGATTAAGTTTGGTAAAAAAATCCCCGTAACTATTCATCCCATATTTTGGCTTACAGCAGGTATTATTGGCTGGGTTAATAGCTGGACTCTCATGGGTACCCTCATTTGGATGGGAGTTATTTTAGTTTCTCTTTTAGTTCATGAATATGGTCACGCTTTAGGAGCTAAAATATTTGGACAGAATGCTCAAATTAGCCTTGTTGCCATGGGGGGATTGACACACCATGATGGAAAAAGTGTTAAGGGATGGCAGGACTTTATTATTGTTTTGATGGGACCTTTATCCGGTTTTGCTTTATTTGGACTGGCTTATTTTTTAAGATTAGCCGTTGGGTCTGAAGGCTCAATTCTCTATTACTTTTTAACTATCTTTGTCTATGTAAACTTATTTTGGACGATTGTCAATTTGCTACCCATTATGCCACTAGATGGGGGGCAGCTTTTGCGTATTATTTTAGAAGGGATTTTTGGGCATCGAGGCCTTAAAATTACTTTTTTTATTGGATTGGTTTTAGCCATTTCTCTAGGAGTTGGCTTTTTTATTTATGGGCTCTATCTTGTCGGAGCCATTCTTCTTTTACTTGCCTTTGAGAGTTTTTCTTCTTGGAATCAGGTTAGAAATATGACTCCTCACGATCGTGATGAGGGTGTACAAAAAGCTTTGCAAGAAGCTCAGGATGCCTTTAAAATAGGTCATCTAGATCAAGCTCGGGACATGCTTGAAAAAGTACGTTCACTTTCAGGCAAAGGCCTTCTCTATGAAACAGCTACTGAACAGCTAGCTCTTATTTTTGATCGACAAGGTGACCTTAAAAAGGTCTATGAAATCTTAAAGACTGTAGATAAAAAGCTTTCTATGAATGGCAGGCGCCTTTTACACAAAGCTGCCTTCTATAATAAGGACTTTGAACTAACCCTCACCTTGGGGAATCGATGTTTTAGAGATGCGCAAGCTTATGAAATTGCTTTTATAAACTCTTTAGCATCAGCTAGTTTAAAGGATGTTAAAGGGAGCATAGGCTGGCTTGAGTGTGCCATAAAACATGGTTTA
>JAJACV010000049.1 GCA_022601335.1 Chlamydiota bacterium
TAAAAATATTAGTTAATAAATTGGGTTTTATATATAAAATTAGTGTGCAGGCAGTCGTTTCCTAAGGGTCTAAATAAGAACCTCTTAGGGCTATTGAAAGGGCGTTGTGTTAGGGAAGGCTCTAAACTATTTTTGTAGAAGCATACCAACTATCAGACAATACGCACCAAAATGAGCATATCGTTCTTGAGTTGTAGTAGTGTTTAGTTTTTTGATGTGTGACTTTAAGTCTTTAATATCATGAGGGATAGATATTAATTTGTCGATGGATTGGTAGGCTCTACTTAATAGGGTGGTTTCGTCATAGCAGCTATAAATAGAGTAAACAAGAGCCACAGTTGCTGCCACTTTAGTTCTGGTTTTAGTGTTTTGAAAAGACTCTTTGGCAGAGGAGAGAGTAGAAATGGCCTTGTCTTTGAGGTAAGCTGCTAAATAAGGAGCATTTTCAAAAATATCCTCTTTAAGGTCAGAAACAAGTTCCTTAGTCGTTTCCCAAGATCCGTTAAAAAATTCTTGAGGTGCCTGAAGAATAGAAGATAAGCTGCTCATTTAACACTCCATTGTAAACCATTTTCTTTAAACAAGGGATTCTTGCTCAATTTAATGAACTATATATTAATCTATTAAAGAGATAATAGAAATAAAAAAGTACCCTAAATAGAATTATTTAGAGTACTTACTAAAGCTCTTTAGTTATAATGGTATAGAACTGTTATTTCAATATTAAAGCATGTATCGCAGCATGTATCGCAATTGAAACAGGCGCTACAACAGCACTAACTGTGCTAATAATTTGATTTAATTCAGTGATTTCGTGCTCTCTAGTTACCATGCCTGGGTATTCAGAGATTAAATTAAGGTAAGAATTAACGAGGTTTATTCCCTTGTCAATTAGGTTATTTTCTGTAAAGCAGTAGTATGCTCCTAAGGCTATGCTAGAGACTCCCATTACTTTTTCAGATGTACTTGCATTATCAAGATTTTTTTTTGTTGCTTGAAGTGCACTTTGGCTCGATTCTTTAATCAAGGAGTAAGCTCTAGGGGCATTAGCTTGAAAAGATTTTTGAGTATAAGTAAATGCTTGAGTCGTTCTCTCTTTAAAAGCAGAAAATGCTTTAGGTGCATTTTCAACAATTGAATTTTTTAATTGCAATGCTCTATCTGAAAAACTTATTGGAGTTTCAAATGAGGCCGCGTTGTTAATTGTAGTCATAAAAGGATCCTTTTTCTATATATTACTAAATATACTAAAATAATAGTTAGTTTGTTAATAATTGTAAATTAGTTGATTTTTTTTAAATTAAAAAAAAACGTCCAGAAAAAAAATCCGGACGTTTTTATTAAAGCTTGATTTGACATGTATTTCATCAAAATTGAAGATTTAGGTTGTGTGTGCTAAGAAGTCACAAATAACAGGTAAATTAATCATAAGAGGATGGCTAACTTGGTCTACTTCAGGAAGATTTAAAAGTTCACCTTCTACTTTCTTAGGATCTAAACTTAAGTACTCAGGAACTTCTCTTGAAGAATCTTGGACTGAATTTTGAATCTGTTTCATGTTAATAGATTTTTCTTTAATCGAAACTTTCATTCCAGGAGCTACTTGGAAGGAACGACAATCTACTTTTTTACGATTGACTGTAACATGGCCGTGAGCTACTAGTTGCTGCGCTGAAAAAATAGTAGGAGCCATTTTTAATCTATAAAGGACAACGTCTAGTCTACATTCTAAATAAATCAGTAGGTTCTGAGTAGCACTCCCTTTTTTAGAAGCTTTTTTGTAGTAACGTATGAGCTGTTTCTCGGAAAGCATTCCATAGACAGCTTTAAGTTTTTGTTTTTCTTCAAGCTGTTGACCGTAATCAGATTTTTTACGTCTACGTGCACCATGGACCCCTGGAGGGTTAGGCTTATGGATTAATGGGTTGCGAGCTCGGCCAAAAATGTTAACTCCGAACTTACGAGCGATTCTGTTTTTAGGGCCTCTATAACGTGCCATTCGGGCTTCTCCTGTATTAGGTCTACTAGTTTTTTTGATGGATCGATGATAATCTCTTCGATAGTTTTAAAACAAGTCTATTTTTTGCCTTTATTTTAAAGGGAGATTAGGGTTTTATATTACTTCGGAAAACAATATTTTAAAGACCTATGGAAAACAAGTATTTAATTTTAGCTTATTATCATTTTTTTAAAATAGAAAACCCTGAGCTCTTTGTTAAAGAACATAAATTTTTTTTTAAAGATAGAGATGTGACAGGTCGCATCTATATTTCTTCTGAAGGGATTAATGGGCAGATGAGTGGGTTTAAAAAAGACTGCGAAGCCTATATGCTTTGGCTGAAAAGTCAAAAAGGGTTTGAACAAGTGACTTTCAAAGTAGACCCCCATCATCAAAATATTTTTTACAAAATGACTGTTAAAGAGAGAGAGCAGCTAGTTGCTTTTGATCAAAAAGTTGATTTAAGCCAAACAGGTACACATCTGAATCCCAAGGAGTGGGATGAGGTTTTAGAAAATGAAGACTATTTTCTGATTGATGTACGTAATAATTATGAAATGGAAGTCGGACACTTTAAAACGGCTGAGCTACCTCCATGCGAGACCTTCAGAGAGTTTTCTGATTACACAGAAAAAAAATTACTTCCTAAAAAGGAAGAATTAGAAAATAAAAAAATCCTGATGTACTGCACAGGTGGCATTCGCTGTGAATACTATTCAGCTTATCTGTCTGAAAAAGGCTTTAAAAATGTGTATCAACTCGATGGAGGAGTTCTTAACTACAATCACAAGGTAGGAAAAGGGCATTGGACGGGTAAGCTTTTTGTGTTTGATGACCGTTTAGCTTGTAAAGTTGGAGAAAGCGATGAGTGCATTTCAACTTGCCATCACTGCTCTGAAAAATCAGACCGTTACTACAACTGTGCAAATATGGATTGTAACTTCTTATTTACCTGTTGCACGAATTGTTTAGAAACTTATCAGGGATGTTGTAAAGAAACATGTACAGCCTCAAAGAGACTTAGGCCGTTCAACCATGTGCAAAATACCCCTTTTAGGCGATGGTATCACTATATGGATGAAGCTGAAAAGCTGACTAAATAACACAATCGCTCTTTTTTCAGATTCTGATAGATCTATTTGACGAAAATTTTTTTTTACACTAACTTCCGGAATAATTGTAATTATTGAAGATTTTCCTTGGAGGATTTATGTATAAAAAAAGAGGTGTTTTAGCTCTCACGCTGATTATATTCTCCTCGATGCTTTTATTTTTGCCAGCCTGTCAGTCCAAAGAATGTAGAATCAGGGAAAAAAATAAGCGAGAAAATTTTAATAAGAGAAGGTCAGACGAAAAAGAACGCAAGACTAAAGGAAAACAAAGAAAAAAAGCTCAACATAACAGTGAAAAGGCTCAAAAAAAGTATCAAAAGCAGCAAAAGAAAAATTCTAAAAATAGATCTCCTCTTATACATAAAAATAATGTTTCTAAAGCTTCAAAGCACAAAAAAACTCACTTAAGCCAGCTTGTCAGTTATCAGCACTCTCCGTCTTGTGGCTATCGTAAGGGGACGCCAAACTACACAAATTCGCCCTACTGTTCGTCCGGGAATTGTTGTGGGGCTAGTGGATGTGGAACCTATGGATGTTCAAACTCTGACTCTTGTAGTGCCTCATCCTGTTCCTTTGGATGTTGCGCGGCTTCTTGTTGTTCAAACTGTTGTGCGTACAATGGATCTTCCAAATCAAATAGTTCTGGAAATAGGTATCGTTTTTATCAAAATAGAAATAGTAGCAGCTCTTCTACTTGTTGCAGTTCTTGCAACTCTTCAAGCTGTGGATCTTGTACCCCTTGTTGCGGGTATTCTAACTGCGGATCTAGTGCCTGTTGCGGGTATTCAAATCGCTACAACAATCGATATAATCCTTGCTGTAACAATAATAGCTGTAGTCCCTATAGCTCTTGTTGCTCAAATTGCTGCACTCAAAATAATTGCTCAGGCTATAGCTGTTGTCCCCCTAGTTGTAATGAATGCAATAGCACTGTCAACTCAAACAGTTCTGCTACACGCTCTTCATACAACAGACGCAGTGGAAGAAGGCAACCTTCTCATGCATCTAGGTATCGAAGGTAAAATAAACGTTAGATCAAGGCTCCTTCGAATGAAAGGAGTCTTTTTTTTATCTCAACCCCTCCATTGAACTCTCCCAATGTTTTATTTGATCTAATGACTCGATGACAGGGGACTATAAAAGGAAAGGGGTTCTTCTTACAAGAAGAGCCTACGGCTCTTACAGCCTTTGGAGAAGAAGTCATTTTTGAAACCTGCAGATAACTACAAGTTTCTCCAAAAGGTATTTTTGTAAGAGACTGCCAGACTTCTCGCTGAAACGGTGTGTAGTCTGAGAGTAATAAATTTATTTCGAAGGGAGTTTGCTTTTTAAGACTATAGCTTTTGAGCCATTTCTCGAGTAAATACTGATTTTTTAGTGGGAGGTCTCCATGAAGATGCACTTCAAATTGAGAGTGAAGCGATAATTCAACTTTTAAAATCTGATTTGAGGAGACATGAAAATGGACCAAAATTTGAGGGCCCTCTTCAAAAGTAAACACTTTCACAAAGGGCCTCTCGAAGGTTATTGATTAACAAACTTCTCAAAATCTGATTTAGAAACTTTTTTGCCTTTATGATACCACTCTATGCGAACAACATCCTGAATATAGGTCTTAGAAATTCCATGTTTGAGATTGTTTTTCCAGGAAACTTCAGCAACAACTTGGCCATTACTATTATAAACGAGTTCTACACCATTTTTCTTGTCTTTGAGGTAAGGGATTTCATTATGAGGAACTCCATCTTGATAAACGATAGTGATTCCATCTTTAAATCCATCTTTCCAGCTTTCAAATACATCTGGAATTCCGTTTACTAAATACTGCTTTCTTTGCCCGTGAACCTTATTATTTTCATAGAGAGTAATGGTATATGGATCACCATTTCTGTGGAAAGTTGTGTTGGAGATGATTTCCCCATCCTTCACTTCCATTTTACTGAGGTATTCTCCATAAGGATTTCTTCGGATTTTTATCCCGCAGCCCTGTGCTACTTTTGCTTCGATTTCGTTATTATTTGCGAAATATTCTCCGTCGATGAGCTTGCCGTTTTTCCACGTTTCAATATTTTGAGGGTTTCCATTTTCAAACCAACGTGTCACCTGAGTTTGGGTGAGAGAGATGAATTCAATTTTCTTTTTTGGGACTCCAGATGTGTAGTGATGTACTTCGGAGAGTAAATGCCCGTTTTTGTAATGTTCTTCTTTTTGTGTCACAAAACTATGTGGAAAACTATGCGTCACAGAGCCTTCCAGTTTAGCATCAACATAATTTTGGGTTACAATTGTCCCATCTGCTCGAGTCACTACCACTTGGCCATTTGATCCTCGATTGCGCCAGTCATTTTCTGTCAAAGTTACACCGTATTTATGAATAAAAACAGTACTGACATTATTTTTGTTAGGGCTTTGACAAGCACTAAATAGACAAAGGCCGCAGCCTAAGAGTAGAGGGATAGATCTCTTTTTGAGCATAAAGCTAAGCTCCATTTAAAAGGGTTGAACAATCAAATTTTTCATCTTTTTAAGCACCTCGTTCATTATTTTGGCGTGCTCGATCTCAGTAGCTTCAAAAGAAATAGTCTTTTTATCATTTCTGTACACAAAGCGCAAGGTAACATTTTTTCTTTCTACCCCTAAAGATTCACTGCGATAAATATCTTTGAGCTCAATTTGCTTTAAAAGTCTAGATTCTAAAGACTTTACAAATGTTATAAGATGCCCTATTTCTAAATCTTCTAAACAGGTGAGAGTCCAATCTCTTTCACTACTCGGAAAGTTAGAAAGAGGCTCTATAGATTCAAGAGGTGTAGAGAGTGTCAGAAGTGAAGGAATGCTTAGCTCAGCAAACAAAACACAATCCTTGAGGCCTTGGGTTCTCAAAATAGAGGGGTGGATTTCTCCAATGGACCCAATTATTTTGCTACGAGCAACAAGGTTTGCTTGAATACCTGGATGCATAAATGCATGGTGAGATTTTTCAAAAACAACCTCTTTGATTGATAAGCGATCTAATACATTTTCTAAAATTCCTTTCAGATCGAGAAAATCTACTTTTTTTTCAGAGTGTTGAAAGTGAAGAGGAGAGGTACGTCCCATAAGGGAAACGGCAAGTTTAGTTTCTTCTTGAAATAAGGAGTCGTTTTTAGAATAAACTTTTCCTATCTCATACAGTTGATTATTAAAGTTTTGGCGATCTTGATTTAACTTCAGTACTTGCAAGTGGTTTGCTAAAAGAGAATTTCTGAGAATAGATTGATCTATAGAGACATAATTAAGTGCAGAAATTTGATTCTCTTCTTTTTGTTGAAGAGAAGCCATTTGAGGACTAATCAAATCACAAGTTAATATTTCTTGTAATCCTTCTTGGAGAAGGAATTGATGCGCTTTTTGTTCAAAAGTGTAAAGAGGGGAATCACTTAGCGACGTAAAAGTTGAGGAAGGTTTGGCATGCATAATTCGATCAAATCCGTAAAATCTAGCCACTTCTTCAACAAGATCAATCTCATTTTGAACATCATTACGATAAGAGGGGACCTGAACCGTTAGCTTATTCTCGTGGTTTTTTTGAGGATTAAAATCAAGTCTGTGTAGAATATCAATCATCTCGTCTAAAGGAATTTGAGTTCCTAAAAGTCGGTTAATAAATGAAGGGTCACACTGAAGTGACTTTGGCCTAGAAATGGCCTTTGAGAGCGCCACAACGCCTTCGCATACCTCACCATGAGCTATTTGCTGTATCAAGCTAGCTGCACGATCAAGAACTCTTTCAGGTGCTTTTTCATCGACTCCTCTTTCAAAATGCTTAGAAGCATCTGTAGATAAGTTGAGAGATTTACTTGTTTTTCGAATCAACTGGGGGGAAAAAACAGCGGCTTCGAGTAAAACATGCTGAGTTTTGTCACTCACTTGTGAGTTAGCTCCTCCCATGACTCCAGCTATTGCCAAAGGCTTCTCCGAGTCGCAGATGAAAAGTGTCCCAGCTGGAACGTTTCTTTGAATGTTATCTAAAGTTTCAAATTCTTGTTCTGAGGGGAACGACTTGACATTGATTTGAGCCCCTTCAATTTTATTGAAATCAAAAGCATGTATGGGGTGACCGAGTTCATGGAGAATGTAATTTGTAGCATCAACCACGTTATTAATACTTTTAATTCCAGAAGCGCTAAGACGCATTTGAAGCCAGAAAGGAGAAGGGCGTATGGTGACATTTTTAATGAGACGACAGGCATAACGAGGGCATTGGTTTGCGTCAGAGACTTTAACGTTTACACAATCTTCTGTTCGAGAGTTCTTTGTTTCATTGAGAGGGAAAGATTTTAATTCAAAAGGCTTGTTAATAAGACATGAAATTTCTCTCGCTATTCCAAGAACACTCATAGCATGTCCTAGGTTCGGAGTAAAAGAAATCTCTAAGATTTCATCGCGGAGATAGGGAGCAAGATCTTCTCCTGGTTCTAAATCTTCAGAGAGCTCGATAATTCCTTCGCTGTTTTCTTCCATGCCCAACTCCTCTGCAGAGCAGAGCATGCCGTATGATTCAATGCCTCTTAACTTCCCTTTTTTAATTTTATGAGCTTTTCCTTCTTTATCAATGAGGTGAGAGTTAATCGGAGCAAATGCAGTGACTAAATTAGCTCTGCAATTAGCAGCTCCACATACAACTTGTAGCTCTTGCTCTCCATCGAATACCGTAGCTATTTTGAGCCTATCCGCGTCGGGATGAGGCTTTACGTCTATCACTTTAGCAACGATGAGGCCTTTAAAAGAAGGTTCAAGGATTTCTATAGCGTCTACTTCTAAACCAAGCTTAGTAAGTTCATTCTCTAAAAAACTAGAAGTTAAGGAGGTGTTAAAAATTTCTTGAATCCAAGCCAAACTAAAATGCATAATTTACGAATTGAAAGATTATTTAAGAGATGAAACCTTATACCAAATTTCTACTATTGACGAAAAGGGTAATTTTCGATTGAATAGAAAAGTTGTTAGAATAAGAATTACACACTGAGGAGCAAGTTCATGAGCCGGAAGAAAAGGAAGTTAAAAGCCTTAAGGGATAAAGAAGAGACGAGTCGTGATCAAAATTCAACTCGTAGGCTGACCGGTGGACTTATTTTTAGCGGTGCTTTGAATATCGCACTTGCAACTTCATTGATCTATTACGCTCTCAAAGCCAAAGAACCTACTTTTCCCTATCCAAATTCTTCTGTTGAATCAGAGCTTACCTTGGATCTTTCTAGAGAAATTTCACTTCAAACCTCTGTTGAAAAGTATTTAAATCTTGATTTTGAAAGCCTTGTGCTTCTTCTTAAAAAAAAGGATGTGATCCAAGATGGAATTTCTGAAAGAGACTTAGCTCTTTCAGCTCTCGCGTTCAAATATGATGTTGATGTAAACAGAGCTTTGCATGGTCAAGGTGTTGATACGCTTCCTTTTTGTCTCGATCAAAATAAAGAAAATTCTTTTCCCCTTTATGTAGGCTTAAAAGAGGGGCAGTATAAGTTGATACAATCTTTTTTAAAGACAGAGCAGTGGCCCTATACCTGTGAGGGACTTTTTAACCGAATTGTAATGGGACAAAGTGAAAATTCTTTAAAAAATGCTTTTTACTTAACCAAAGAGTTTATGCTTTTAGAAGCTCTGTTTGGTCCCTTATCCTTAAATAAAGAAGCGCTTCTAGATCTAATGAAGGAAGGCCCTTGGTCGATTGTAAAGCAATTTGTTCAATCCAAACCTCTTGTTGAAAATTTTTCTAACCCGCTTCGAATTCATTTTCTATGTCAATATTTAGAATCTGCTTCAGAACAAGCTGCTAACTTTATTTTAAAAATAGATCCAAACTATGCCTTAAATAAGCTTTCCGATGAAAAAGTAGTCACTCTACTCGGACTTTTGGAAAATAAGTCAGAACTAAATCAAAACTTTGCTCTTCACTTAGCTCTTGGAGCACGGTCTGATTGGGTACGCCAAGAGGCGTGTAGGCTTCTTTACCATTACTCAGAGAAAGAATTTACAGCTCCTTTTAATTACCAAGAAGCTCTTGAATTCTTGGCTCGTGAATACGAACTACTTCCTCATGAAATTCCTTCCCTGGATTTATTTCCTATTGAGGGCAAGCAGACTTCTTTTATATCCTCTGTAACAGCAGACCTTACAGACAACGTGTCTGTTGCAGCTAAGCAAGTTTATATCGTTCAAAAAGGGGATTGTTTATCTAAAATCGCTAAGATGCATCACATCGATGTGAAAGAGCTTAAGGCGGCGAATCATCTAGATAATGATCTGATACACGTGGGTATGACCCTTTTGATTCCTTAGACGGAACAGGATCGTAGCCTCCTGGATGCCATGGAAAGCATTTAAAAAGCCTTTTTAAAATAAGCCATCCGCCCTTAATGGATCCATGCTTTTCGATAGATTCTATAGCATAAGTTGAGCAAGTGGGGTAAAAGCGGCAACAAGGCCGCAGAAGTGGAGAAATTGTCCACTGATACACAATCACCAAGCTTTTAAAAAGTTTTTGAACGGCTTTAGCTAACATACAGCTATTTTAGCAGAATAAGAGCTAGTAGGCAAGTTTCAAAATTATATTGATTTAATCTTCTTGTGTAGTGAAGAATATCCAATTCTTTTAATTTACAATTCCTGAAGGAGATTTATTATGCCGGCATTAGCCCCAATTCAAACCGATTTTCAGGTCATTTTTTCAGATGAGAAAAAACTACAAGAAATAGTAGCTCCCTATTCAAAAGCTGATGTAACTGAATTTTTTCAAAATAAATACGGGATTTCTATAGAAATTAATCCAAACCTTTCTGAGGAAACACCGAGAGTCACCGAAAAAAACTCACTTCCAAATCTCTTTTTTGAAACAGTTTATCAAGATGAAGATTTAACCGTATTTTATCCCGATTCTCCTCGTGTTCCACATCAACTCAGCGTGGTCTTGAATCGCCAAGTTAAGGGAGTTCAAAATCTAACTTCTCAAGAAAATTTGAAACTGTACCACCTAATTAAGAGAGTAAATGAGATTTATGTGAATCAACTAGACTTAGATGGGTTTGTTTTAGCTCAGTATTCAGATCCTCAGGAAAGACACCACAATCGCACTGTCATTGAACTTTTACCTCATCAGCCAGGTTTTAATAATTGTCGAAATTTTTTAGACAAAGCTGATTCTAATCGTTATGTATTATTTGGAGATCAATCATTAACCTCTCTGGACCTATCCCTTTCTGAAGAAGAAAAAGATATGCAAATTTCTTTTTGGAAGAGAGAGTTGAATAAAGATCAGGAAAAAATTTCAGATGATAAATTACGTCTATCTTATCCTTACGAAACTTTTGATACCCAAGCAGAAGAATTACAATCTTTTGTTGTGTCAAATATAGTTAAACTCTTCGAAAATGCGGGAGCTCAAATTATCAGCAGCTCTGAACATCAATTCTCCTATGCACTAAACAGCAAAACAGAGCATAAAGCTCGCCAAGTATTTGATTGCGCTTTTTGTAGAGATCAAGTGATTAATAGACAAAAAGTTTTAGAGTACAAAGATGCTTATGTACTTTATAACTTCAGAAAAATGCCCCATGCGGCTTCTAGTTTTTTGATTCTCCCTAAGGAGCATTTAGAAAAAATGTATTTACTCTCAGATGAAAAAGTCCACACTCTTTCACTTTTGAAAAAGGCTCTTATTAATGTTCTAAAAAATAAATTTCCAGATTTTGAAGTGGTTGTCTACAATCAGGACTCTCCATCAGTGGGTCAAACCGTCTTTCATACCCATGATCAGGTCGTTGCGATTGATCCAAAAAAAGTTCCTTTTTATTGGTCGATGATGTCCTTAGCTTATAACCCAAATAATGTATCAGGTGGAGTGTCTGAGGATGAAATGTCTACTGTTACACAAGAAATAGGAGAGCTTTTGAATGCTGAGGTCCTCAGACTAGAAAGTGAAGAAAATCACCATTCCACTCAAGAGGCGTTTGATTATTTTTAGATCTCATTTTTTAAATAAATCACTATTATTTAAAAAATGCTAAAATACTTAAAAAATTAAACAGAGCTTGCCTCTTTCGAGGCTGTTTTGTTATCATCTTTCCTCTTTGCGGACGTGGCGAAATGGTAGACGCGCTAGCTTGAGGGGCTAGTGGGAGCAATCCTGTGGGAGTTCAAGTCTCCCCGTTCGCATTCTTACATTGCCACTTATTTCTAATTCTTGTACACCTCAGTGCTGAGTTATGATACTGCTGGATTTTTCATGTTACAGCTATACTACTGGTTTAAGGGTGTTTTAATTGGTTTTTTGGTTTCCGCTCCTATTGGCCCTGTAGGCATTTTATGCATTAAAAGGGTTATTAATAGAGGTGTTTTTCAAGGCTTTGCTACGGGGCTTGGGGCCTCTTTAGGCGACGGTTTTTACTCTGCTTTAGCAGCTTTTGGTTTGACATTTGTTTTGAATTTTCTCATCAGAGAAGAGTTTTGGTTTCGTTTAATCGGAGGTCTCGTTCTTATTGGGATTGGAATTCTTTGGTTGCTCAAGAAGAATAAATATGAGGGATTTAAAAAAAATCCACAGAAATCACGCCATGTAGGAGAAGCCTTTACAACAGCTTTTTTACTTAATTTAGCAAATCCCGTTACGCTACTAGTTTACTTGGCTCTTTTTTCAGGATTTGGGTTAGCGAATGCAAGTGCACATATCTTTTCAGCTTTTTCACTAGTTTTAGGAGTCATTATGGGAGCCGCTGCCTGGTGGTTTCTCCTTGTTGAAGTCGTAGCTCTTTTTAGAAAAAAACTCACAGAAAAATCTTTTGAGGTTTTAAATAAAATTACAGCGGACCTTGTGATTGCTTTTGGGTTATTTGTCTTGTTAACAACTGTTTTTCATATTAAAATTTTTGGACAATCCTTTTAACCTAAAATTTTTCTATAGGAGTCTTAACTATGAAAAAACTTTGTTTTTACTGTTTTACCTTTTTAAGTCTTTGTGTTTTTAACACAAGCTTATCTTGTGAATCCCATGCCTCTTTATCTGAGAGTCAAACACCCCTGCCTATTGTGCGCTCAGAGCTATTAATCTCTGAGGACCTAAAATTTTCAGCGCCTTTTAGAGATTTATTAACTCTTATGGATATTTCTCCAAACTTAGATATTCCGAATGTTGTAAAAGAAACGCAAAACCAATGGTTTGCTAGAAAAGAGCGTTGGTTAATAGAGGATACTCTTGCGGAGAAAAGGGCAGAGGCCTTGCCTCTCTTAGATCAACTAGGCTGTTTAAAAAAAATAGACCCAGTTAAAAAGCAATATGATCAAGCTGTTCTTTTAGGATCGACAGTTTATGGAATGCGTCCTAAAATTAAGCAATTAGTTTCTCTTTGGAATCAAGGAGTTCGGTTTGAAAAAATTATATTTTTAGGAGCTGATTGCATCCATGATTTAAATAGAGAATTACCTCGCCTAATGAATTTGGATTACTCTGGTTATCCTTTTAAAAGTAATTGGGAAAAACCTGAAAAGTTGCCTCAAACAGAAATGGAGATGATGAAGTGCGCCTGGGATCAAACAGAAATTCCAGAGAGTATGAAGAATGTACCAGTAGTTTTTATTTCGACTCCAATGCAGCAGAAACCAGATGGATCTTTAAGACGGGCAAATACAAAAGATACTTTAGTCTCTTGGGTTGAACACGAAGATACATTTGAGAAAAATTGTCTCTTTTTTTCGATACAACCCTATGTTGGCTACCAAGATACTGTTATAAGGTCTATTGTTCCAGCATCTGTAAATATTGAAACAGTGGGTTTGTCTGGCAATGAAAACCTGCCTTTAAACGTTCACCTAGATAATTTAGCTAAATGGCTCTACTCAGAAGCTAAAATGCAAAATCTCTATTAAATATTTATTTCACTTAATTGACCATAGAGCGCTCTTATTTTCTCTTTCAAATCAGAAGAAATTTTTTGTTGCGAAAGAGCTATAAAAGAGCGCTCTTTGACTATAGAAAGTAGATAGCCAAGTTCTTCGGAAGTAAAAGGAAGCTGCTTTTGAGGGGCACATTTTTGGCAAAAATAATCTTTAAAACAAAAATAAAGATGGGACGGCTTGATATGACAGCGAGAACAGTGAGACTGCAGGGTTAAGCATCCTTCAAGCAAAAGAACTTTCAGATAAAAACTGGAAATAAGGGCAATCGGGTTTGAGGAAGTCAAAAGTTGCTTGAGGTATAACTTAAGCAAGTTAAAAAGGTCCATTGAGGGAGTGGAATCTAATTGAGTTTTTGAAATGGCCTCAAGCAAATCAAAAGCGGTTGTTAAATGATCGTAGGAATTGCGTAAGCCTAAAAAAGAATCCAAGAGCCTGCCCTCACAAAAGGTGTAAAAATCACCTCGTCTTTTCTTTAAAACATATGTGGCGTAGGTCAGAGGCTCACAAAGAGAAAATTTGTTACCCTTGAGTCTATTGGCCCCTTTGACAAATAGCTTAATTTGTCCCATCTCTTTTGAAAATAGAGTCACAATGCGATCGTAGTCTTTAAAGGCTATCGAAGAGAGGACAAAAGCATCTGTAATGAGTTCTTGAGTCATATATCATCATATTAAACTAAAAGATTTTAAAAATCCTCTACTTCCTAAGTCATGTTTCGTAAGCTATGTGTTTAGCTTGTTTTTAATCAATACTTTACAAAAAAATAGAAGCTGCGTTTCAATCTATGGGAAGAAATCAAATTTAAAGAGGATTTATGGCATCTATACAGAACGAATTATCAATTTATCGTTTTCATGTGAGAGATTCTTTAGATGAAACACAACCAGCGACTCATCCAGAGTATCTCTCTTGGACTAAAAAGCTCCCAGAAAGCCATGATGCATCCCAAGAATACACGGCTATTAATATTCGAGATTTAGAAGATCCAAGAAATGTTTCAGGTGGCCAGTTACAGATTAAAGTTAAATCAGTTCCCCTAGATCTACCCCAAAGGATCGTATATTTCACAAATTTTACTATTGGGCCTCAACCGCACGTGCACCTATTGACCCCAGGAAAGGTTTTTTGCATTTCTGCTGATAATTATTACTTGGAGAAAATCGATATAGAGATGAGCGAGGGAAGTGTCACAAAAGTGACCGGATTATGTGTCTCAGAATATCTTACAAATCCTCTCAAGGGCCTGGTAGAGTTTTCCTTATGCAAGGAGGGAGCCTGTGAAGATAGTGAAGGTGATAAGTTTGATGTTTCTGAACAAAAGCGATTAGAAAG
The DNA here is from genome assembly GCA_022601335.1 of Chlamydiota bacterium. Taxonomy (GTDB): domain Bacteria; phylum Chlamydiota; class Chlamydiia; order Chlamydiales; family JAAZZY01; genus JAJACV01. Next base: position 14,371 of record JAJACV010000049.1, read on the forward strand.
TAGAACTGTTTTTGGCGAAGGTGTAACAGATATCTCCACACCGCTCAGATCAAGAGTGAGTTCTTTGCCATTATCGGGTAGAGATAGAAATATCAATGGAGAAGAGAGTGACAAAAAACTTAATACAGCTTTCCTCTCAAATGAAAGTTTTTAACATAAATGACTCTTTAAAAAAAAATATTTATTAAGCTGAAAAAGGCGATTAATCTGGGAAAAAACTTACCCGGATGATAAAATGTCTCTTCTATCAATACTCTTGCACCGATAGCTCAATTGGATAGAGTTCCCGGCTTCGAACCGGGCGGTTAGAGGTTCGAATCCTCTTCGGTGCATTTATTTCGTTAATTTCTATTTAGCTGACATTCCGTAAGCTTTTTAAACTTTGGTTAAAAAAATTGCCCATCTGTGTTGTTCAACAAGTATTTTTTGAATCGAGGTTTTAGGCTAGCTTTCACAAAATGATGAATGATTATTTAATTATTTTTATAGTGCAATTGGTGCAATTGTGTTAGGGTTGGTGTTATATGAAATATAATGGTGCAATTGGTGCAATTATGGCAAGAGAGAAGTTTTTTGATGAAAGAGAATCTAAGGTATTAGAATTTAAATCTTCACTACCCAAGTTTGAAGTTTTAATAAAAACTTGTATAGCATTTGCCAACGGTGTCGGAGGGCGTATTGTAATTGGAGTCGAAGATATCACGCGAGAAATATGTGGCATTAATGAAAAAGTGAGAAACAGAATTTATGATGATTTTCCAAACAGCCTATTTGATTCGACAAGTCCAGGCCTTTTAGCGCAAATTTATGAGAAAAATTTTGATGAGCGATCTGTTATTATCATACAAATACCTTCAATTCTTAAAAAGCCTTGTTTTAATCGAAAAGAGGGCTTGCCCAAAGGGGTTTATCTAAGAGTTGGTTCTAGTACTAGACGTGCTACAGAAGAATATGTAGAAGATTTAATGAGAGAGTCAAGGAGAATGAGCTATGATGAAGAATCTCTTCATTTATCGATCAAAATTTTTTCCAATGAATTATTGAGTTTCTTTTTTGGTCAGACACAAACAAAAAGACGTTTAATATCTGAAAAAGTCATCGTACAATCTTCAGCTAATTCAGAGATATTTTTCCCCACCGTGGCTGGAGTCATGCATTTTTGTGACAATCCCGAAGAGTATATTCCAGAAGCATCTATTTTATGCACTCATTTTGAGGGAGTTAAAGGGAGAAATATCATTCAAACTCAAGAAATTACGGGAAATTTGGAACAACAAGCAACCACCAGCTTAAAATTAATTGAGTCTTGGATTTCCCGGAAGTTTACTCTTCAGGGAGTTAAGTTGGCTTCTAAACCAATAATTCCTCACTCTGCTTTAAGAGAGGCCGTAATAAACGCGCTTATCCACAGAAAATATTTTATTCCCGGGTCTATAAAAATTGCATTATATGACGATCGTGTAGAAATTTTTAGTCCGGGGAGCTTTCCAGGCCTAGTTGATGTGAATCATCTTGGGGATGGGACTACTTTTCTTCGCAATCCGAATATTGCTAGATTAGCTCGTAAACTAGGGCTTGTTGAAAAAATGGGAACAGGTATAAGGCTTATTTTTGATAGTTGTAAAAAAGCAGGGTTGCGAATTCCAGAATTTCATGAAGAAGGAGACTTTGTAAAACTAATCTTTTTTGTTCAGCCCTCAAAGCACCCTCAAACAAGCGATGAAGAATCTATTTTAGAACTCGCTAAAATAAGGACAGATTTAAGTATATCAGAAATAATGAATTATCTAGGTGTCTCGAGGAATACAGCAACTAGAAAGCTGAATCTTTTGATTGTGCAGAAAAAGCTAATAAGAACTGGAAAAGGGCCCTCTGTTAGATATAATCTAGCGTGAATAGAAATTTCAGATTTATCTGGTGGTTCGAATCCTCTTCGGCGCGTTTTTCTTTATTTTAATTCCCTTGTTTTAGTAATGTGATGCCTCAAGTAATACAATAAGAGGTTCCATGTTTTCTAAAGAAGAGGCTCAAAGTTATAATATCTCTATTACAGGTCGGCATGTTTTAGTCACAGATGCTATGAAGACATACGCACATGAAAAACTATCTAAAATAGAGCAGTTTTCAAAAGAGATTATTGATATTCACATGACCATGGATATACAAAGACAAGAGCATCGTGTCGATATTCTTGTTTCAGTAGGACATTTTGTTATAAAAACTCACGCATCTACCCAGGACATGTATGCTTCTATAGATAAATCTGTAGATAAGCTGCTTGCAAGACTTAAGCGTTATAAATCTAAAATGCAAGAGCACCATGAAAAGAAACTATCCACGGTTGAGCTTGAAGTAAGTGTCGTTCGAAGCGCTTTTTCGAATGAAGATGAAATCAATGATGCCATTGAAGATGAAAATTATAAACACCTTGAAGAAGATTTTAATCATCAAATTGTAAAAACTGAAGTCCTTCCAATGAAAATGCTTACTGCTAATGAAGCTGTTATGAAAATGGATTTATCGGGGGATACCTTTTTAGTGTATCGTTCTGAAGAGGAGCAAAAAATTAAAGTTATTTACAGAAGAAAAAGTGGTGATTATGGGGTCATTACACCGGATTAAACATGTTTAAACATCGTGATATAGAAATTTACTGGCTTAAGCATGCTGGGTTCAAAATTAAAAACAAAGATGGCGTTCTCTACATAGATCCTTTTCAGTTGACTAGGGAGCAGGAGAAGGCGGATGTAATTATTTTGTCTCATACGCATGCCGATCATTTAGATCCTGTCTCACTGCAAGCAATTTCTAAGAAAGAAACGACTATTTTCTGTTCTCAGGATGCTCCGGAAAAGCTCGCTGAAATGGTACAAGTCGATGCTGTTATGGCCATGCATCCTGATGAGGAAAAAATTTTTGGCCATCTGAAAATTCATACCTACCCAGCCTATAATTTAGATAAGCCCTTCCACCCCAAAGAAAGTGGCTGGCTCGGCTTTGTAATTGAAATGGAAGGGACTCGGATCTATTTTTCTGGAGACACGGATTCTTTAGAAGAATTAGAAAAAGTGCAGTGCGATATTGCTCTTTTACCCGTCTCCGGAATTTATGTTATGACAGCAGATCAAGCTGCAGCCTTTGCAAATAAAATAAAGCCCAAAGTGGTCTCTATTCCTATGCACTGGGGGACGCTCATAGATGATCAAAATAGAAAAGTAGGGACCCTAGAAGATGCACAGAAATTTTGTGATCTCTGTGAGGGCCCTAGTCAAATACTTCCTACAAACGCATGATTCAAACCCTTTTTATAGCTTGCCTCAGTGCTTTAGCTGGCGCCTACTTATTTTATTGGGTAGCACGGCTTTTTTTAAGATTAAAATTGAAAAAACGCTTTGGTCGTGCCAGCCTCGGGGAAAAAGAAGCCGAAGAAATTTTACTTGAAAAAGGTTATAAAATAGAAGAGAGGCAAACCTCTTCAAAGTTGTCCATGTGGGTGAATGGCCTAGAGCATTCCTATCTTGTGAGGCCCGATGCTTTTGCTATAAAAGAGAATAAACGCTACCTGGTAGAAGTTAAAACAGGAAAACTAGCAACTAATCCAAAACATGCTCCTACTAGGAGACAGCTTTTAGAATACTTTCATGGGTTTGATGTGGAAGGTGTCTTACTCGTCGATGCAGACCAAAAGGCGATTCATCAAGTCCATTTTACACCTCTTAAAATGGAAGTAGCTCAAGAAAGTTTTGTAGAATCTCCTCTGCCCTCACCTAAAAAATTTAAAGTGTTTTTAGCTTTTTCAATAGGGCTAATTTTTGCCTTTTTGTTAGGGGCTCTATGGCGTTGAAACAAGTTTTCGATCCCATACGAAAAATATGGGTCTCAGCTACACCCGAAGAAATTGTGCGCCAAAAATGGATTGAAGTCATGGTGCGTCATTTAGGGTTTCCTAAAGAATTACTTGTTGTTGAAAGAGGGGTGAAATTATTACCCCATTTAAAGGGTGCCTCGCTTGGATGTCCAGATAGACGCGTAGATCTTCTCGCTTATGCAAAGGGAGAAGAGGGGAATCTTTTCCCTCTTCTACTTATTGAATGTAAATGCACTCCTTTAAATGCTAAAGCGCTAGCTCAGGTCTTTGGATATCATCACTACATTCAATCAAAGTTTTTAGGTTTGGCTAATGAAGACGAAATTTTAATCGGATACCAAACAAAAGAGGGGATGCAAACTTTAAAATTTCTTCCTGATTACTCGCAGCTACTAAAAGCCATGGTCTCCCCCAATCATTCCTGAGGAATGCTGAGTAAAATAGTAGGTCGTAATAAAAGAGTTGTCGCTCTCTAATGTACACCAACCCGTCTCCTGATCAAGAAAATGAGACAACTCATCTTTTGATTCTATGACGTATGTCCCGCGAGGGGGTATTTTAATTTCCCTCTGAAGCGTTTTCTCATCTCTTTGTCTGTAAAAAGTTGCTTTGATTAGAGCCGTTTTTTGGTAATCTTTTTTAGGGGCATCATTATGACACCAAATAGATCCACTTAAAGATGCAGGCATCATTGGGGCCCAACGAAAAGCTGTTTTCTTTGTTTCTAAAGAGGGGTTTGCAGGATAAAAATTAGTACAGATATTGCAAGGAAGTCCTCCAGTTTTTAGACCAATATCTAAGCTGACTTTGAGGCGAGATGGAATAAATTTACTTGCTTTTGAAGTAGCAATCATTTTGAAAGTATAGTGCTTAGAGGCATCCAAACCCTCCGTATACTTGCTTAAATCTAACCAAGTAAAAGAAGCGTTTTTGGTGAATTGTAAAACAGACTCTGCTTTTTTTATAAACGATCCATCCAAATTGTAAATTTCAAGATCAATACTAAATTGAGAAGGAGAGTAAATAGGGTAAAAATAAGCACGCGTTATATAGGAGGCGGGGCTCATTAAGGGAAGCATGAGAGCTGCAGGCTGCCAAGAATCATCCGGAGTCATCCAGTAATCAGAAGGCTCCACTTTCTTTGTAAGATCGTAATAGGTGTGAGTCACACTCATTGAGCCAGTCGTGTGATTCCTATTACCTACAAGAAGACGTGGGAAAGTTTTAGAATGAGGAAGTGAAATTTTCATACAACCCGCTTTTCCATTCAAATGAGATTTAAGCTCTTTCCAGTAGGCTAAAGAAATATACTCAGTTTGATTTGGTTGGCAGTCCAGTTCCAAAGACGAGCCTATGACTTTTTGATCCGAGTTATAGGCAGCTAGTTGTACCGCTTGTTTGTAATCTTCTTTAGATCCATTGATATAAGTAATAAAAGGGTCCGTCTCTTCATCTGCGTAAATATTAAAGCCCGATTCAATGGCAAGAGGTCTTTGATTAATGCTAAAATCTTCTTCATCATTATAAGAGCGTTGAGCTGAGTGTACAAAGGTCGAAAAATGATTTCCAATATATTGAACAACTACAGCTGGGTACGGAAAAACAAGGTTTTCTGGAGAAGCAAACTCTATTTCTAAACTGCCACCAAAAGGGTAGCGTTTTCCTATCAATTCACTCAGATTAATTGAATAAGCTCGTACTTCTTCAACATAAAAGCATTTATTTAAAATTTTATTTCCATGCAAATCTCTTATATAGAGTCTGCAAAGAATGTGATCGATCCCTCTTTTTACTTTCCAGTAATTAAAAAAAAGAAGCTTCATCGATCGATTACAATCAAAGAAAATAGGAAAAATAGCCGATGCTCTATTACAACTAGAACTCGGAGAGGGATTTAATAAACTCTTTAAATGCTCTTCATAACTCTTCAATGGGAGCCTCCTTAAATTAGTAAAAAAATAATAGAATCCGCATCATGTGGTAATTAAAAATATTTCTACAAATGATTTTTAGAGAGAGGTCTTTTTTTATAGAAAAGTTAGACCTTTTAGCTTATGATGTAACAGAAATTTAATTTGAGTATGCATTATTGTACTCAAAAAAAGAATTAAAATAGATCTCAAAAGGAAAGTACTTAAACAAGCGTTTTTGAATTCCTTTTAAATAAAAATGTGAACCGAGAGTAGACGTTGACCGTGATTTTGAATCTAAAGAACCCTTTGATACGATCATTTAACCGACAAGGTGAAATTTTCCTTCTTTCTGATACCATGTCTACACTCTCAATATGGACAGATTATTCCTATGCAAGAAATTCTTCTCAATGTAGAAACAAAAGAGATTCGCATGGCCACTCTCAAGAATGGTACTTTGCAGAACCTCGTCGTAGAACGAAAAAAAGAACGCCAGCTCACCGGTAATATTTATCGGGGTAGAGTTACCAATATTTTACATAATATTCAATCTGCGTTTATAGATATTAACGAATCTGAAAATGGATTTATTCATATCTCAGACATCTTGGAAAATAAAAAGAAATTTGAAGAGATGTATGATATGGACTTTGATCTCGTTGTAGATGAAAAGGATCCCCCTAAAAAAAATCAAAAAGAAAAAGATAAAGATATTGAAGAGGTCATGAAAATTGACCAACCCGTACTGGCACAAGTTTTGAAAGAGCCCATAGGCTCTAAAGGAGCGAGGCTCACGTCTAAAGTCTCAATTGCAGGTCGCTATTTAGTGCTGCTGCCAAACTCTATTCATCGAGGAGTTTCAAGAAAAATTGAAGATGTAAATGAAAGAGCTAAACTCAAAAAATTAATTCGCTCTTTTGAAATGCCTCAAGACATGGGGTTGATCTGCCGTACAGCATCACGTTATGCTACTACCGAGCTACTTATTGCTGAAGCCCATGATTTAATTAGCACTTGGGAAGGGATTATAGAAAAATATCATAAATCTAAAGGCTCATGCTGTCTTTATCAAGAGTCTGATTTGATAAAAAGAGCTGTGATGATTGCTATTGATAAACGCTATGATCGCCTTTTAATTGATGACCCTCATACATTCAGACAATGTAAGAACATTTATAATCGATATGCGGATGAACACCCTTTAAAACTAGAATTGTACCGAGATAAAGTGCCTATGTTTGAGCGCTTTAATGTAGAAAAAGAAATAGAAAAAGCACTTCGACACAAAATTTGGCTGCCAAGTGGGGGGTATCTCTTTTTTGAGCATACTGAAGCTATGTGTACTATAGATGTCAACTCCGGAAGAAGTACAAAAAATGAAAGAAATTTAGAAGAGACTTTAGTACGAATCAATCTGGAAGCCGCAGAAGAAATAGCCAGGCAACTTAGAATTAGAAATCTAGGTGGGCTTGTTATTTGTGATTTTATTGATATGAGAATGAAAAAGAATCAAAGAAGATTACAGGATTATCTCAAAGATCAAATGAAACAAGATAGCGCTAAATGCACTATCTTAGGAATGAGTGAATTTGGTCTGGTAGAAATGACGCGTCAGCGAAACAGAGAATCTCTTAGACAAATGATGTTTACAAACTGCCCGTACTGTTCAGGATCTGGGAGCGTTAAGAATTTTGAGACATTAACTATAGAGATAGAGAGGGCCTTGAAGAAAGTCGTCTTAGTAGAAAATCAATTTGCACTAGAGCTTAAAGTTCACCCAGAACTAAATAAATATCTTAGAGAAATTGATAAAGACTTTTTATTGAAACTTTCTGACAAACTTAATGCTAGATTAGAATTTACTCAAGATGAAACCTACCACTTAAATGAGTTTAGTTTTTTTTCTACAACGAGTGGAAAACAAATTAATTATTGAAATGAAGCAAATAGAGCAACTACAAAGTCAATTAAGAGAACTTTTCAAAAAACGTGTTTTAGATAAAAGAAATTTTGAGATTACAAAAGATTGTATTCAAAGTTATTTCAATAGCGCAGCTCAAGGGGAATATTCCGCTGAGCACACCGGAAAAATTCTAGAAATTTTTTTAGAACGCCTTGAATATTTGCACAAACATCCATTTACCTTTAAGCCGTATCATCATCAAATTCTAGAGCCGTTTGACTACCATCAGTATGGAATAGACTTTGTCAAACCTTTAGTCAATAAAGAAGCATCTACGTTTATTGGCGGGGAAAATTTAAAACAAATCAATCAGAAAGTATCGCAGGGTCACAATGTTATTTTATTTGCAAATCATCAAACAGAGCTAGATCCTCAATTTATGAGCGTGCTGCTTGAAGAAGAGTATGCTCAGTTAGCAAAAGATATGATTTTTGTAGCTGGAGATAGAGTTATTTTAGATCAATTAGCTATTCCTATGAGCATGGGAAGAAATCTTTTATGCATCTACTCAAAGAAGCACATTGAAAACCCACCTCAACTTATGGAGGAAAAGAGACTTCATAATAAAAAAACGATGGAGCTAATGAGTGATTTATTAGTCGAGGGGGGGAAATGCATTTATGTAGCTCCTTCAGGTGGGCGTGATAGACCCAACGCTAATGGAGAGTTTAGAGTGTCTAGGTTAGATCCAAAAAGTCTTGAGTTATTTTACATTATGGCTCTTAAGTCAAAACAACCTACAGATTTTTATTCTCTCTCTTTACTCACTCATGAAGTGATGCCTCCTCCGAAAGAAGTTAGCGAAGATTTAGGAGAAGATCGACTCACTAAATACGCAGGAATTTATGCTGCTTTTGGAAAAAGTATTGATATGGTTAATTTTTCAAAGCAACCTATTGAAAATAAAGTTGAAAGAAGGCATCTAAGATCTGAATTTATTTGGAAACAAATTAATGATGACTATCAAAAACTTATTACAATTCAAGGTCAAAATGAAAAGTCTAGCTAAAATTCTTCGGATCCTTTTTCTTGCGTTAACTCTACCAATTGCCTCTTTGTCAGCAGACTATACAGTTGTCGAAGATCAAATGAGCGAACAAGTTAAAACGCCTTCTTTGCAAAATGTCGAAAAAAAGAAAATCAGATTGGAGAATGGCTTAGAAGCCATTGTTATTTCAGATCCAAATACACCAAAGTCTGGAGCTTCTATCGCCGTGGGAGCGGGTAACTCTGAAGAACCTTTTGATAAAATTGGATTAGCACATTTTGTTGAGCATATGCTTTTTATGGGGACCGAGGAGTATCCTGTAGAAAAAGAATATCATGAGTTTATTGATCAAAACGGAGGAACAACCAACGCATACACTTCCTCAAATCAAACTGTTTACATGTTTGAAATTAATAATGATAAAATGCCAGAGGCCATTTCTAGATTTGCTTCTTTTTTTTCGACCCCTCTTTTTAACTCATCTGGCTTAAGCCGGGAAAGACAGGCTGTTGACCACGAATTTACCTATCGTACAAACATGGATGGAGTCAGACAGTATCTTGCATTTCTTGAAATGACCAAAAAAGATCACCCACTCCATAATTGGAGATGTGGAAACAAAGAAACCCTTTCGGACATTTCTCGAGATGAACTTGTAGAATGGTATCGCTCTCACTATGGAGCGAATAAAATGAAGCTTGCGGTCTATACTTCGCTTCCGATGAATGAAGCTCTAGCACAAATTGATCAAGCTTTCTCTATTATTCCTCAAAATGCTGAGAAGAAAGTAGCACTACAACCTCAAATAATAGATCCTAAAAATTTAGGATCGAAAATCTATTTAGAACCCATCAAAGATTTAAGATCTTTGAGCATTTGGTGGGAAGTTCCTTCTACATTTGCTGATGATCTAGATTGTCATACAATGGATCTTGTAGGCGATGCTTTATGTGAAGAATATTCAGGTAGCCTAGCTACCTACTTAAAAAAAGAAGGTCTCATTCAAGGATTGTCAGCAGGTGGCATGACTATGGATGATCAAATTGCCATTTTTCAGATTTCAATGGAATTGACTGAAAGAGGCATCTACCAAGTAGATACAATTATTGAAAATACTTTTTCATCTCTAGCTGCTTTAAAAAAAGAAGGCATACCTAGGTATCGATTTGATGAAAAAGTAAATATGGCAAAAATTAACTATCAATATCAGTCTCGCCCAAAAGTCTTTTCTTTCATTTCTCAAACTTCGGCTCAAATGAAAGATGAACCTTTGGAAACTTTCCCTTTAAAGCATAGCTGGCCAACTAAGTTTTCTGCTGAAAGAAATCAATTTTTTTTAGAAAGTTTAAACGCTGATGAAGCTATTTATATTGTCATGGCTCCAAACTCATTTCTTGAAAAACAGTTAGATCATACAGAAAAGTTATCACAAGCTAAGTTCGCATTAGAGAAAGTACCTGAAAACCTTTTAAATGCGTGGACTCACCCTAAAAATAACCCGCTCATAGGAATGGCACCCCCTAATCCCTATATTCCCAACAACCTTGATTTAGTTGAGATAGACACGACGATCACTCAGACTGATCAACCTCGTGTGTTAACACAAAGTGATAAGGGGATCTCTTACTTTAGCCAAGATTCTGTTTACCAAGTTCCTGAGGTTTACTGTGAAGTAAATATTAACACACCAAAGTTAGATTTTAGTCCCGAGGCTCAAGTGCAAACTCAGCTTTATCTTTTATCTATCAGTGATGCTCTTGCAACTCTAGCTGATCAAGGAAGCTCAGCAGGTATTTATCATCAAGTGAGTGAAGACCCTAATTTTGGGATTAAAGTGGGTATCTATGGATATAGCCAAAAATCACAAGCTTACCTACAAGAGGTGATAGAAACTCTTAAAAATCATAAGCCTACTCAGGAAGAATTTGCAAGGTATCGAGAAAAGCTATTAAGCCACTATGAGAATCAAGCAAGCAAGCAAATGCCACTTGTGGAAGCATCTCAAGCAGTCAATTCCATATTGATCAAAGAATACGTATCTTTTGATGCTAAACTAGAAACACTAAGTCGAATTAATTATTCTAACTTTTGTCAGTTTCAGTCCTCTTTATATGACCAAGTTTACTTTAGATCTTTTTTCTATGGAAATCTTGAAGACTCTACAGCTCTTCAAATGAATGACTATGTAACCCATGTCTTTTCTGAGTCTCAATCTTTTCCGTTAAATGAGCAGAGGAAGCAGTCTATTTTAGAGTTTGGTGAGGCAACAACTCCACACTTAATTGCAAAAAACTCTAACATGGAAGGAAATGCAGCACTGTTAGCCATAGGCCAAGGCGAAATGAACTCTGAAAAGCTAGCAGCTCTTTCGGTTTTTTCAAAAGCGATTGAAACTCCTTTCTTTGATACTCTCAGAACGAAGCAACAAACAGGCTATTTAGTTCGCTTTAGTTCAGATGAAATACAAAGACAACTTTTTTCATTCTTTATGGTGTTATCCAATTCTCATTCTCCGAGAGACTTGCTTGCCCGATTTGAACTGTTTAACGAAGATTTTTTAAAAGTTCTAAATACGGAAGTATTCAACGAAGAGAAATTCAATGCTATCAAAGGGGCCCTGGTACTTGAACTTGAACAGCCTGAGAGAAGCTTACAGGCTAAAGGAAAATTATTCAGTACCTTAGCTTTTGAATATCAAGGTGATTTTAATTTGAAAAAAAATAGAATCACGGCATTAAATAACCTTTCCTTTAATGACTTTTTACAGTTCGCATACACTTATTATGGGCGTAGTAACCCAAGACGTGTTGCGGCCTTAGTAGAAGGCAGTATCGCTCCTGAAAATGCTTTGGATTACACTGAAATTAATAATATACAAAATTTCAAAACACAGCTTTTCTATACTTCTATTAGTTTAAGTGAGCCTCAAACGGAATCAAAAATAGATGAGCTTTGAATTAACTGAAAAAAAACAGTGGGCAGCTCTCTTTTTACTGAGCCTCGGTTATGCTACGATTTATCTCGACATGACCGCACTCAATATTGCGCTGCCGTTTATTCAAGAGACCTTTAGCTCTACGAATACACAACTGTTTTGGATCGTTAATGCCTATATTATTACCACAGCAGCTTTTGCCCTTGCAGGAGGCAGGCTGGGGGATATTTTTGGACTCAGAAATATTTTTTTAATAGGTGTTTCTCTATTTGGATTCGCATCCATCGGATGTGCAGTTTCATTTTCTTCAGAAGCCCTTATTTTATGGAGGGCTATTCAAGGTGTTGGTGGTGCGCTGACTATTTCAACATCCGCAGCTCTTATTTATCAAATTTTTCCTAGAGAAAAGCAAGGAAGAGCCATGGGTTTTTTTGGCCTAACCTCTGTTCTATTTATAATGCTAGGACCTACTGTCGGAGGATGCTTAACACAGTACCTCAGTTGGAGATGGGTTTTTTGGTTAAATCCTATGATGGGAGTCATTTCTTGCTCTGCAATTTACTTTCTTATTAAAGGAATTGATCGCCTTCGTGACACAGAAGCTACCTTTGATTTTATTGGACAGCTGCTTTTAGTCGGTTTTATGGGACCTATTATCATAGCTTTGATGCAGTTAGAAAAGTGGGGGTGGACTTCACCCTTTTTCTTAAATTTATTAGCAGTCGGAGTGGTATTTTTTATCTCATTTATCGTTTATGAGAAAAGACAAAAATACCCACTTTTTGATTTTACCCTATTCGAAAACAACAACTTTAAAATTGCAATTATTCTATATTTTTTCTCCCAATTTGCCGTTGTTTCAAATGTCTTATTTGCTCTGTACCTAGAAAAATCGCTAGGATACAAACCTCTTATGGCAGGAATAGCTCTTCTTCCAAATGCTCTTTTAGGCTTTTTGGGGAACCCTATTGCTGGAACTCTTATTGACAAATTTGGCCCTAAAAAAGTGATTCAAGCAGGTTTATTGTCAGGAAGTATGGCCTTTATTTGGCTCTCTTTTTCAGCCTATACCCTCAATTACTACTGCTTACTTGTTGCTCTTTTAGTTATTAGTATAGCCCTCCCTCTCTACATGATCGGTATCGTTGTTATGGCTATGCATACAGCATCGCCAAATCAAAAGGGGATGGTTGCTGGAATTAGCATGACTATGCGACAAACAGGAGGAGCTTTTGCGGTTGCCTTCATGGCCCTAATTGTTGCTTTCTATGAAAAAAAATACGGAGAAATTCTTCCTCCAGGCGAGACCTTTACAAAAGGATATTCAGCAGGCATGCTGCTTATTGCCCTAGCTCTGGGAGTTGCTCTTTACGCATCTATCTGGATTGGGCAAGAAAAACCAGCACAAAGCACTGATGATGATGTTGTATCAGTCGATTAATCAAACGGAACGTCTGGCAACTTCCATTTATCTTTTAACTTTAAATAATCATTTTTAGTCAGTTGGATAAGCACAGGTTTTGCTTCTTTTTTTAACCAGTGAGCTACATAAGACATATTCTTTTCAGACATGGCGGTGCAACCAGCTGTAGGATGTCCAGGAGCTCTCCACACATGAAGAAAGATAGCTGAACCTGCTTCTCTATCTACCGGCTCTTGATTGAACCCGACGACAGCTCCATATCTATAAGGTGTAATAAGGCTTACATCCTCAGCGCTGCTCCAATCTTTTTCAACTTTGTTAGCGTCTACAATCATGTTGTAATATTTAGAATTTACATCATCTACAGCAAATATAGTAGGTCCAAAATAAATGTAGGGAAGGTTATAAGATTCTGGAGAAGTGAGAGGATTAAGCTCAAATACCGCATCGATAGAGTAAATACCTAAAGGAGCTGTGAGGCTACCTTCACATCTCGGCTTTTCATTTGTAGGACAGGTCCCATGTAAACCATGTGACCAAGCAAGTCCGCCTCTTCCTAATGAAACTTCGATCGGAGAACCCTGTTGTTTCCACGAAGCCTCTTTTTCAAAAAGCCACATTTTACCCGTTGTGCTATTCATATGATCTGCCAAAACAAGTAAAGCTTGTGTGTGCTGATCTGCCAAATTGGCAAAGGCAAAACAGCTATAAATACACAATAATAGAGTCAGTATCTTCTTCATCATTTTCCTTGTTTAGAGATATTAGAGTGAAATTTCATGTCTGAATAATTAGTGAATAGGCTTTAAATTTCAATTTTTTTGAAAAAAAGATAAAGTCTAACTTCTCTTTGTAAATTCATAATTGACTTATCATAAGTTATATATGGGTTGTTTCAGTATAATATCGTAAGATTTGAGCCATAATTTACGATAGCATCGTAAGATTTGTGCTATATTTTACGATAATAGGTATAATTACAATTATGAAGGAAGATAAGTATAGACATAGGCAATTGGAGAAAATGCTGCTTGAGCTAGTTCCTCTTCAAAAGAAATAACCTCAATTTGTTTTGCTTCACAAAGAGCAAAAATAAGCTCTGCTCCAAAGCGAAGCAAACGATCTTTATGAGTCAAAACCAAACGTTTAATCTTACCTTCTAAAATATGATCTAACAATACTTTTAATCCAGCTTTTCTGTAATTCATCCCAGAACCTAAATCTTCAAGAATTTTATAGGTCCATCCATGAGAAGCGCAGTAAGAAGAGAGTCGCTTAGTCTGAGTAGCTAAGTCTTTTTTTTGATCATTTGAAGAGACTCTTGCATAGCCAATAGTCAATTCTGATTCAGTTGATTTATGACCTAGAAGTTTATCTTTCAAATAATAACGAGTACCACTCAGCCCAATCTTATCAGGAAGCAACGTTTTCTTTTGTTCCCAACGACGAAGCGTTTGCGGCGTAACACCTAAGATCTCTGAAGCTTTTCCTATTCTAATATATCTATTCATTTGTATATCTATTAATAGATAGTAATAGATTTATTCAAGCAGTTAAAAACCCTTTTTATACAAATAGTACCACATCGTTGATCAAAACACCTAAGCTGTTTTTTATAGATATAGGAATGTTGAGACAAGCAACTGGAAATTGGGGACCTGCAACAGGGAGCCTTTTTGAAACAATGGTGGTTTCCGAAATATACAAATGGATTAAAACCAATCAAAGAGATACCTCTCTCTTTTTTTATAGAACACATGGGGGATTAGAGTGCGATCTTCTTTTGCAAACAGAAGAAGGATTCATTGGAATTGAAATAAAAATGAGAGATAAAATTTATTCCAAAGATATGGGTCCAATGAAAGAAATAGCAAAAAAATTTCCAGATAACTGGTTAGGTTCTATTTTTATCTATAACGGTGTAAGTATTGAAAAATTACCAGGGGATAGAAATTGGGCTATTCCTGCTTGGCGGTTATTAACCTGATTGCACAATTTAAAATCATGGTAATGTGTTAATTATTTTAACGAAATTTTCTCTAAGAAGTTGCACTAGCTTTAGAAAAAAATTATATTTTATTTTTTAAATAAAAATCTACAGCTCTGTAAACCGCTATGTATTGAGCTTCTTTAGCAATAAGGGGACGCCTGTGAAGATTTAGTTTGATGTACAACTCTGCTATACTCAGTTCTAATTCATCGAGACTTTTACCTTCCTCTATTTGAGAGTCAATAGCATCAAACAAGGCCATGATAGCTAAAAAAGTTCCTGTTCTACCCACTCCACCACTACAGTGTATAGCCATAATTTGGTCTTTATCAATGCGCTTTCTTGCATGATCAACAGACTCTACAAGTTCTTTGATATCATAGCCTTGATGGTCTTTCCAATCAGAAATATGAAGAAAAGGAAGTTTTTTTTGGTCCCAGTGATCCATAGGAACATCATATTGATCTTGAATGGGGATGCCTATATAGTCTTCATTATCACTAGAAAAAGTTTTTTCGTTCCAATAAGGATAGCACTTTGGCGTGCCGTTTTCTTCTTCACCTGTTAGGCTAACAAGCATTCCTACATCCCAACTTAATAGTAAACGATAGAAATACTCTACATGTTTTTGAGTCGGACCCTCTAATGCAAAGTAATGCCTTGCATTAATGGTTAAACAAGTGCTGTTGTAAGTATTATCCGTTTTGGAATGCTCAAAAGTAATGCAGTTGGGTTGGCGATAGCGATGATTTGCTATTAAACTTTCAGCCATATCGAAGTCTGTATTGAGTCGTGTGGGGATAGAATTATTTGCAATAATAGAGTTACGTATAGATTTGAATTTTGAAAATTCAAGCTTAATCTCAGCAATATCCTTATCTAGATAATATTTAGGGAAAGAAATATCTTGGCAATGCTTTATCCATCTGTTTGATATAGCTTCATCAACCTCTAAAAAATGGGCTTTAATTTTTTCGTTTGGAATAGAGAACATATGACCACTTGTGTAGAGGTTTAGATTGGATTGAGAAAAAACAGTCGGTTGAAAAAAAGTTAGGTTAGATGAAATCATTTGATATCCTTCATTTTTTTATTTTAGTAGAGATTAGCTTAAAACCAACATGGCTTGCCTTAAATCCCAGTCTTTCATAGAACTTAATAGAGCTCTCTCTTTGGCAATTTGTTGTAAGTTGAATAATATAGGCGCCTTTAGATTGGCCGTAAGTGATGGCTTGCTTAATCATCCATTCGCCTACTTTTTGATTTCTGCATTCCTCTAAAACACGGACAGCTTCTATTTGCATTCTTGTAGACCCACAGTAGGTTAAAGAAGGCAATAGAGTTAAGTGGCAAGTCCCAATCATTTTTTTATTTTGCTCGACAACCATCAGGTAATGGTTAGGATCGGAATCAATTTTTTGAAAGGCTTCTTTGTATTTGTCGATAAAGATAGAATTAGGTTTTTCTCTCTGAGCTCCTAATTCATCTTGGTACAAAAGAGAAATAAGAATTGATAAATCAGCAGCTTGAGCTTTTCTATAAATGAGATTCATGACCAAACTTTGATAATTTCACCGTTGAGAATTCCAACAATGGATCGAACATAGGCTGAAGCGACTTTCTTTACAGGGATTTCATCGTAGGCTACGAAGAGCTCTCCGTAGTGCTTTACAGATTCTTCCACTAAACCAGGATTTACTACATTAAGACGCATTTTTTTGGGGAGCTCTAAAGAGCCCGCTTTAACAAAAGCTTCGATTCCACTATTGACAATAGCTCCTGCGGAGCCTTTTGGAAGAGGAGGACCGTTTAAAATACCTGAGGTAAGCGTAAACGAACCATTTGAGTTTAAATATTGAAGACCTGTTAATACCACATCAATTTGTCCTAAGAGCTTTGCCTGGAGACTCTCTAGATAGCTTTTTTTAGTCATTTCAGTAATGGGTTTAAAAAGAACTCCTCTGCCTCCCGCGCAGACAACAGCGTCAAGAGCGCCTACTTCTTGATACATTTTCTCAATGGATTCAGTAGATGTAATATCTACTTTAATATCCGATGAATTTTGAGAAGCAGAAATCACCGAGTGATCTAGTTGTTCAAGCTTTTTTACTACAGCTGATCCTATCGTTCCTCTGCCCCCAATAACTAAAATTTTCATTTATAATTCCTTTAGGTTTAATCTTGGTTCCAACGTGTCCAGTCGAGAATAGACTGGGTATATATTTGTACCATCTCATCAATACGTCGATCTTTGTTATAATATAATATCTTTGTTTGTTCGTAGTTGTCTTGTAAAAAAGGCTCACAATAAAGAATAGGCGCATGGGTAAGGCGAGCTAACATTAAATTTCTATGAAAGACTCCTGCTGCTTTATCAGGGTAAATAGCTTGCATCCAACCTTTCATTTTGGCTAAAGGTAAATTAAGTATTTCAGAGGTATAATCAGAAGTAATACTCGCAAGAGCTACAGATTGCTCGATATCCTCAGTGACTAACAAACGCACAAACTCATATCTCGATCGATCATTTTTTAAAGAAGCTTTGCGAAAAACCTCATCTTTTAAATCGCCTTTCTCAAAAGCTCCTGGAACAAAGAAAAGAGTGTAGTCTGTGTCTGTGCCAATTGTATAACCTTCTTTGTTGTAGCCGCCTCCCAAATTATAATGACAAGCTATGGTTACATGAGGTTTAAAAGCGTTGATAAGTTCAGCCCTTCTTTCTATATCCAAAAAGTTATATGTACTGCGAAAAATTTGACTTAAAGGGGCCTTTTCTTTCCACCAAAGAGCTTCTTTACTTTGAATCAAAGGGTCCGGCTGTCTTAAAACAAGTTGAGCGACAGCAGACTCAAAGTTTTCGGACTTCCAATCATCAAAGTTACTTCGAAGAACGGGCTCACCTGATTTGACTTTTGTTAGAAGGACAGTGGCACCCAGTGCCTTGAGTTTATTCGCCAGTCTTTTTGCAGTGGTAATGGCAAGTTCTCCCTCATTAAATTTTATCTCTTCATAGATGCCTTTTTCTTCGTTCGGGAGCATATGGACATATTTCTCCTCAAGGTGAGCTAATTTACCTCCCATATGCCCTGGGTCAATTGCGACTCTAAGACCTTTAAGGGGAGTATGTGGGTTCTGAAAAGGAGGGAATTCCTTTTTGGGTCTTTTTTTAGAACCTAGCTCTAGAGTGAATTCAGCTCGATGGTTTAGCTTATCTTCTGGAGAGGCATAGATTACAAATTCATGTTCTGTTAGTAAATACCAACGATTGATTTCAGCATCTCCTTCAAGTGCTTTTTTTATTTTGGTTTCTACATATTCTTTTGAAAGCGTTTTTTGATAGGCATCAAAGTCATGAGCATCTTCAAATAGATTTTTACAAGACAAACGGGCTGTAGAAAAAGTAAGCATAAGTAAAAGACTGAGAATAGCTATTGAAATGAGTCGCATGATTTGATAAACTCCCTTAAAAAAACTACTAATATGCGACTTACAAATCTTTTCTTCAAGACATTTAAAGAGGCTCCGTCAGATGCCGATGTTCCTTCACACAAGCTACTTGAGAAAGCTGGCTTTATTAAGAGACTCGCGCGTGGACACTACACTTATACGCCTCTGATGTGGCGAGTGATTGGAAAACTCAAGAAAATTATTCGTGAGGAAATGGAAAAAGAAGGTTCTCAAGAAATCTTTCTCCCGCAATTACATCCTAAAGAAATTTGGGAAGCATCAGGTAGATGGGACGCTTATAAAGCTGAAAAACTGACTTATCTTGTTCAAGATAGAGATGAAAATGAATACTGTCTAGGGCCCACACATGAGGAAGCTGTAGCGCATCTCGTGAAAAACTGGATTACAAGCTATAAGCAACTTCCTAAAAATCTTTATCAAATTACGAATAAATTTAGAGATGAAATTCGACCTCGATTTGGATTGATGCGTTGTAAAGAATTTCTTATGAAGGATGCTTACAGTCTCTCTGCTAATACGCAGCAAATGGATAATGAATATAAAAAAATGAGAAGAGCCTACCAAAAGATCTTTGATCGATTGGAAATAGACTATGTCATTGTTCAAGCAGATGCAGGTAAAATAGGGGGCTCTCAATCACAATCAGAAGAGTTTCAAGTGACTGCTGAAATTGGTGAAGACACTCTACTTGTGTGTGATGATTTTGCTTTTAATAGCGAAAAAGCGCCTTGTATTATTTCCAAATTTGAATACCCATCAACACAAGAGCCTATCGAAAAATTTGAAACTCCTAATGTGAGAACTATTGAAGATCTAAAAAACTTCGCTAAGTCTCCTATTGAAATGTTAATAAAAATTATCGTCTATAAGTTAACGCACAAAGACTCTGAAGAAATTGTAGCTGTAGGTATTCGAGGAGATAGGGAAATCAATCCTATCAAGCTTACGAATCACTTCAAAGCTTTGGATGTAACTCTTGCTGAAGAAGCAGATTTAAAAAAAGTAGGTTTGAAAAAAGGCTTTATAGGGCCCGTTAACTGTCCTGTTAATTTTGTAGCTGATAACAGTTGTAAACCAATGGTTAACTTCATTTGTGGGGCTAATGAAATAGATTTTCACTTCAAAAATGTGAACTGGAAAACAGATTGTGAGGAACCGATTTTTGATGATTTTTGCCAAGCTATAGATGGGGATTTGTGTCCTTTGGTTCCAGAGGGACGCTACAAAGAAAAAAGAGGCATAGAAGTCGGACATATTTTTAGCTTTGGAGATAAGTATAGCAAAGCTCTGGGGGCCTTTTTTCAAAATGAAGATGGCAAGCCTCAACCTATTTTAATGGGATCGTTTGGTATTGGTGTGGGCCGACTCACACAAGCTTGTGTGGAACAAAATTACGACGATAAAGGAATCATTTGGCCTAAAGAAATAGCTCCTTACTCTGTCTTTTTGACTGCTGTTAATATGAAAGATGAAGATCAGAGAGCAGCTGTAGAAGCCCTTTACCAGAAGCTCTTAAACTCCAAGGTAGAGGTTCTTTTTGATGATCGAAAAGAAAGACTTGGATTCAAGCTCAAAGATAGCGACTTAGTAGGAATGCCTTATAAAATAATCATTGGAAAAAGCTACTTAGCTGAAAAAAAACTTGAGATTGAACCTAGAGTTGGAGAAAAAATAATCCTTTCAGAAGATGAGCTTGATTCTTTTATAAAAGAGCATCTTCTCTCATAGCTGTTTCATGTATTAAGTTGAGTAAATCACGAATAATTTCTTCCTGAGTATCGATTTTTTCCCCATTTAAATTTGAAACGGCTCGAATCTCTTTCATTGAATTACAGATGAAAATATAATTTTGTTTTTCTAGTTCATTGTAGTTAAGCGCTTTCTCTTCTACTTGAAGGCCTATCTTTTGTACGCATTCACAAACAAGATCTAAAGTAACCCCATAGTAATAGGGGAGGGATCTATCCGGAATAAAAAGTGTCTTTTTATCGATCCAAAAAATATTAGCTATAGAAGTCTCTAGTAAATTCTGGCTATTATCGTAGAAGACCCAATCTTCAAAACCTTCAGATTGAGCGTCTCTTAAAAGTTTCTTTCTTTGCGAAAAGTCACTTTTTTTTACATAGGCCAGAGCTTCGAAAAAAG
This sequence comes from Chlamydiota bacterium, assembly GCA_022601335.1. Classification (GTDB taxonomy): domain Bacteria; phylum Chlamydiota; class Chlamydiia; order Chlamydiales; family JAAZZY01; genus JAJACV01. The sequence goes on from JAJACV010000049.1 coordinate 35,064, forward strand.
GTTTTGAATAGAATTTTAATGAGGCTGTTCTCTCTTCTTGCTCTTTGTAAGAGTGAATTTCAACCGAGGCTTTATTTAATGAGTCTATGCTTATTTTTAATCTCCAAAGCCCCTTCTGATATCGAGCGTTTTTCAGAAGTATAAATAAAGCAGGGAGATCAAAAAGGGGCTGAGGTAGCCCCATTGCTTTGCAGCACCTAGAAAGCTTATCTAGATGTCGCTTCAGCGCAATAGGAGTGCCATTTTTGACTTTCAAGGTTGTAAAAAGCAAGGGAGATCAATTTTGTATGATAAACATCTAATTTATCTACTTTAGCTCTATTTTTCCAGGATGTTGCGTTTTTTTTAGTTTCTTTTGAACTATTTTAGGAAAGACTAAATAAACCTTTTTTTAAAATACTTTAAAAAAGTATAGCAAAAGGGTTTGGAAGGAGAGGCAAAAATGGAAAAACTACCGCTTTTAAAAAAGTGGATCGGTTTTTTTAAACCCTTATTTATTGTTATAATAGGTGGTTTCTTTACAGCTTGCTCTATTCAAAATCAAAGAGCTGAAATATTCAAACCCCTTGATGCTCAGCTTTCTATCAAAGAAGCGTTCCTTGCAAAAGACTTTGTATCAGCAGATTGGATATCAGAGCAATGGTGGGAGATGTTCAATGACCCTCAGTTAAATGTCTTCATAGAGCGTGCCATAAATAATAGCCCAACCATGCAATCTGCTATTGAAACGGTTTCCCTAGCTCATGATGTAGCAAAACAAAACTTCTCCCCACTTCTTCCAAGTGTTAACGCTGAATTTAAGGAAGCCCTTTTTGGCTTTAACTGGAAGAGGGATGATATTAAATTAAAAAACCCGCTTCTGCCAGATAATCTATTACCGAGTTGGTTAAACTTTTTGGGCTATACTCTTAACTTTAAATGGTCTTTGGATATATGGGGAAAACAAGCAAAGCTATTTAAAGCGGCTGTTGATGATATGAAAGGACAAATGGCTGAATCAGCTTTCCAAAAACTTATTTTGAGCGTTCATGTGGCTAAAAGCTACATAAGTTTGCAATATTACACGCGGCTTAAAGAATTGCAGCTTGCTGTACTTAAAACTCAAAAAGATACCCTTTTTATTCAAAAACAAATGTTTTGTTATGCCCTTGCTGATGAAATAGATCTTCAGAAAATAAACAAATCACTATCTCAAACACAAATTAATCTTTTAGAGACTGAAAATACTTTATCACAATTGAAACATGAGCTCTGTAGACTCATGGGAGAAAACCCAGATGTATTCACTTCTTTTAATGAGCCTACGGCACAATTCAACTTCTCTTTTCCATTCCCAGAGAATATTTCTTTAGATTTACTAGCAAGAAGACCTGACTTGGTGACCAAGATTTGGGCTATACAGGCAGCTACCAAACGAGTGAACTCCGCTAAAGTAGAATTTTTGCCATCGATTAATTTAGCTAGTTTGTCAGGATATTTGAACCTGAAGTTTAAAGATATTTTAGAGCCAAAAGGTTGGTTTACAAGTATTATTCCAGGTGCAGCTCTACCTTTATTCAATGGATTTAACTTAAGAACTAAACTCAAATATAGTCTGCGAAAATATAACTTAGCTGTGTATGAATATAATGAGCTTCTTTTACAAGCAATGCAAGAAGTCGTTGATAGTATCACAGCCTTTCGCATAGCCAATATGAAACTAGAAGAACAAACAATGGTTCTGCAGGCAGATGAAAAAATTCTAGACTTATCTGGAATGCGCTTTGAGTATGGACTGAATACGTATCTACAAGTGTTGGAAAGCGAAATGATTTGTTTAGAAGATGAAATGGTTTATGTGCAGCTTCTTCAAATGAGACTTTTGAGCGTTTTGAGTTTAATTAAGGCAATAGGTGGGGGCTATAATAATCCAAGTGCCCAAATCGACATGGAGAGTGATTTTATTTATGAGTGATACAGATCAACCTAAATTGATAGAGGATAAAAGTACGCCTAAAAAACGTAAGTGGATTCTACTTGTAGTTATAGGATGTTTGCTTATTCTATCTTTAATTATTTTTTTATATTGGGTGCTGTCTGCTAGATTTTATATCTCTACAGAAGATGCTTATGTAAATGGGAATACTGTTGAGGTTTATCCTCAAATAGGTGGGAATATCACAACAGTGAATGTGCAGGAGACCTTTCATGTAAAACAAGGAGATGTTTTAGTCATACTAGATCCAACAGAATCCTTGATCGCTTTTGAAAATAGTAAGTCAGCATTAGCTAATACTGTCAGAGAAGTTGTGCAGAAATTTGATCAAGTGTTTAAAATAAAAGCTCATATTCAAATGCTGCAAAGTCAATTAGCTCAAGCTGAATTAAACTTTCAGCATAGAGATGCTCTTGTTAAAATAGGAGGAGTCACTAAAGAAGATTTCGAAAATTCAGGAACAAATGTGCTTGTAGCGCAAGCTTCCCTAAATGAGGCCATGGAAGACTTAAGAGGATCTGAGGCTCAAATATATAATACAACCGTCGCGACTCACCCACTAGTAAAAGAAGCTGCTGACAAAGTACGCTCTAGCTGGATAAATTTACAAAGGACTGTGGTTTTAGCGCCCATAGATGGTTATATTGCTAAAAAATCTGCGCAAGTAGGTGAGAGTGCGGATCCAAGTGTTGCGCTTCTTTCAATAGTTCCTTTAAAAGATATTTGGGTAGATGCGAACTTTAAAGAAAGTCAATTGAGTCACATAAAATTAGGCCAGTCAGTTGAAATGGTCACATCCTTATACGGAAATCGTGTGAAATATAAAGGGAGTGTTGTAGGTATTTCTCCGGGAACAGGTAGTGCATTCGCTATTTTGCCTCCTCAAAATGCCTCTGGAAATTGGATTAAAATTGTACAACGTGTTCCAGTTAGAATTTCTTTGGATTCTAATCAATTAGACAAATATCCACTTCGTCTGGGGCTCTCATTAAAATCGATAGTTGATATCCGGGATGAATCAGGTGGGACTCTATTGCCAATGGAGGCAACACAATCTCTTTATCAAACCTCTGTCTTTCAAGATCAAATAGTAGGGGTTGATGAGATCATAAGCCAAGTGATTCAACAAAACATTAATCCTAACCTCTCGGATTAGTCAATGGACAATAAATATCAAATCCAAGGTATTCCGTTTGTTCTAGTTTCTATAGCAATTGGGTTGTGCGCTTTTATGCAAACGTTAGATTTGTCGATTGCGAATGTAGCCTTGCCTTATATAGCAGGGGACCTAGGCGTCAGTATAAGCAACAGTACGTGGGTGATTACCCTTTTTATGGTCGGGAATGCTATTGTATTGCCCCTTTCTGGATGGCTATCTGAAAAAGTAGGCTCCATTAGACTGATTGTTATTTCTACCTTATTATTTGGAATCACTTCTTTTTTGTGTGGCATTGCTCTTAATTTTCCTATGGTCATTTTAAGTCGTTTTATTCAAGGGATGTGTGCGGGTCCACTTATTCCTACTAGCCAAATCCTTCTCACTAGAGTCTTTCCTAAAGGAAAAGAAAATATGGCTATTGCACTTTGGGCTATGGTTATTCTAATAGGCCCGATTAGTGGGCCCATTGTAGGAGGATGGATTACTGAAACTTATTCTTGGAGATGGATATTTTTTATTAATGTTCCAGTAGCTCTTGTTGCCGCATTTATAATTTATATTCATATGAAACAGTCTATAAAACCTATTAAGCAAAAGAAATTCGATTGGTGGGGACTTATTTTTTTAGCACTGGGAGTTACAGCGCTACAGATCTTTTTGGATCAAGGTAGAAATCTAGACTGGTTTCACTCGCCCACCATTCGCACTCTTTTTATAATAGGTATTATTTCCCTGATTCTGTTTGCTGTTTACGAGTGGAACACTCCTAATCCTTTAGTCGAACTTCAGCTTCTGAAAATTAGTTCTTTTACTATAGGTATGCTTATCTTAGGGATCTCATTTATGGTGTTCTTTGCTCCGATTGTTATTACACCACTTTGGCTCGAGGATACTTTAGGGTATAATGCTTTAAATGCGGGTATTTGTTTAGCGACTATGGGAATACTGCCCTTTTTTTTAGCCCCCTTAGTAGCTAAATTGATGGAGACTGGACGGCTGAAGCTTCTTATTGGATTTAGCTTTGTTGCAATGGCTATTGTATCCTACTATTTCAGTAAATTTAATTCGAATGTGTCCTTCAAACAGGTCGCTTTATCTCGACTCTATTTTGGGATCGGACTCGCTTTTTATATCGCTCCTGCAACCAGACTTCCTCTTGTTAAAATTCCAGAAAATAAGCTTACAAGTGCTTCTGGGATCCTGCAATTTTTTAGAATCTATATGAGCGGAGTTGGAACGGCTGTTTATACGACGATTTGGAGTAATCGAGCGACTTATCATCATCAGACACTGGGAAGTCGCTTAATAAACTTCAATGAAAGTCTCCTGCGTTTCAAAAATCAACTTATTTATAAACTAGGGTTCAGTGAGGCTCAGTATCTTGAAACATTAAATCAAATACTTGATAAACAAGCCTACACTTTAGCTACAAATGATATTATGCTCTTAAGTTCTATCTCTCTTCTTATTCTAATAACTCTCTTATGTGTAGATCGAGTCACTCCTAAAGACTGCCTTCAAATAGATAAAAAAAACACTATTAAAATAAAATCTTTTCATTAATTAATAATATAATTGTTTCTTTCTTTCTTAAAAAGGATCTTTTAAATGACTATTCAACTCATCCAATTTTCCCCATTATTTTTGAGGCCACCCATTTCCATAAATCCTAAGCTTTCAGCTTTAGACCTCGATAGAGAGTTCTGCTCAGCTTTCGAAGATATGGATATAGAAAGAGCCGCAGAGCTTCTTAAAGCAGGAGCTAATCCAAACCAAAATATTGCTTTTTCAAAGCCTATTGTACTCAATTTTTTAATTCAAATGGGGGAATGTGATTGCAGCGGAAAAGTAGATCTAGATAATTATAAATCGATTATTTCAAATTTTTTAGAGGATCCCCAAAACTGTCAATCGGTGATAGATGAGTTTTTTTCAGGATAAGATTCTCGGTTTGATGGCCTCAAGTTAGTGTAAGTATTAAGTCTGTTTAAGGGCCTTTTTTTGAAAAATTTTTTCAAAAGGAGAGCCCTTTGCTTTTGTTTCTTCGAATTCATCTTCTAAATCGGAATCAATTGTAATAGCACCTCCAAGCTGAAGCTCAAATTGGTTTCTTTGGTAAACTCCCGTTCGAATAGCTACACTAAAATCAAAGTCTCCTTGAGATGTAAAATATCCAACAGATCCGCAGTAAAGATGGCGGGGCCTTTTTTCTAGTAGGTTTATAATCTGCATACTGCGAATTTTAGGGCAGCCTGTGATAGATCCAGCTGGAAAGCAGCTCTGAATCAAGTCTAAGGGATGCATATGGATTGGCTGGCCTCGGATAACAGACTCTAAATGAAAAACATTAGATAAAGTGAGAAGCTTAGCTTTATGGATACAGCGAACAGACCCAATCTCACAAACCTTTCCTAAATCATTGCGCATCAAGTCACAGATCATTGCAAGCTCAGCATTTTCTTTAGAGCTATGAATTAATTTTTCACATTGAGCTTTATCCTGTTCAGAATTCTTTAGGCGAGGAAGAGTCCCTTTAATAGGTCTTGCTTCTAAACAATCTCCAAATTTTGATAAAAATCTTTCGGGAGATGCTGAAACCACTTGAAAAGAGTCGTAGTTTAGATAAGCAGAAAATGAAACAGGATTTATTTGAGAAAGTGTCTTAAAAATAGTGAAGGGAGGAATATCTGTTCCATAGGTAATAGACCTAGATAAATTGACTTCGTAAATATCTCCGCTGCGAATATATTCCTGAGCCCTATTCATTTTCTCAAAGTAACTCTCAAAGGTATCCGTTTGCAGGACTTCAAAAATATCTCCCTTTGATGCATGAGAAAAAGAAATAGATTCAGAAAAAAGAGATTTCCAAAAACGTATATTTAAAGCCTTTTTCAGCAGGGTATGCTCAGGCAACGAAGCTATCTTATCTATAGTGCGAATATGCACGGTTATTTGATTATCTTTTTGAAGTAATGTGATTGCAAACTTGTCAAAATGAGCGAGCGGAAAGGGTGACTTTGAATGAGGTAAAATCATATTAGAGTCAGCATAGGCTCCCATTTCATAACTTAAATACCCTATCCATTCGGGAAGTGGGGAGTTAGAAGTATTAAAATTTCCAAGCTTTTTTTTTAATGTTTTCCACGGTTGATTACAATTGGGAGTAATTTCAATGTGATCGCAAGGAGCTAGAAAAAGATATGACGAATTTGTTTTTTCGTGGTCGCTTGAGAATAAAAGAGATATTTTAGAAAAAGTATCAAAATAGCCCGCGACTTCAAGAAGCCGAAGATGTGCTTGAGAAGAAGATTCAAAAGAAAAGGAGTTCATACAGGTGAATTCATATTATGGTAGACAAGGTCTACATCTTCAATGTCTTCCAGCCAGTCTATGAGAGCTTGGTTGGATTTAGCTGTCTCTTCGTCACAATCGACAAAGTGTTTCGGAATCATGGTAATAGAAGCTTCAAGAGCGTTTAGGTCTTTACTTGCTAAAGCTTCCTTTACTTCATAGAGCTTTTCAGGAGCTGTAATGACCATGAATAACTCTTCTGCTTGATCAAAATCTTCAGCACCACAGTCGATAGCTGCGGCAAAAACAGCTTCTTCATCGAGCTCTTTTTTTTCTATTTGTATGATCCCTTTTCTATCAAAATTAAACTGAACAGACCCAGGAGTTGCTATGGTACCGCCTCTTTTATTAGTTGCAATACGAATTTCTGAGGAAAATCGGTTCCTATTATCAGTCATTCCATCTACTAAAATTCCAATGCCACCATGGCCATAAAGCTCATAGGTTACCTCATCGTAATTTGACTGATCCTTTGAACTGGCCTTTTTAATGTTTCTATCTACATTCTCATTAGGCATATTGGCTTCTTTAGCTTTTTGAATAGCAAGCCTAAGTCGCGTATTGCCTTTTGGGTCACTTCCACCTTCTTTTACTGCACTGATAATCTCTTTAGCAAGGCGTGAAAAAATTTTTCCCTTTGCAGCATCAGCTCTTCCTTTTCTATGCTTGATATTTGCCCATTTACTATGGCCTGCCATAACGACTCTTCCTATTTAAAAAATAAATGACGATATTGTTTTTCCCATGCTATGGATTCATGGTAAAAATTAAATTGTTTCTCTTGCTTTTTGAATTCTGGTGTGTGAATTCGTGTACACAAAGTGCCCATTGTGGGGCGATGCACTTCATGGAGCATTTCATGATAAATGACAAATGCCACATAAAATTCAGGGCATGACTTTTGATCTAAAAGGTTATGAATTTTAATCAGTTTTAGTGGCTCATGATAGAGTCCATAAGTCATGCGGGATCCACTCCTTTTTTTAGGAAGTCCATACCAAGTAATATTTAATTTGAGATTTTTTGAAAAGTAAGTGCTATTCACCTGGTCATATATTTCTTTTAAATCGTGCACCTTTCCTTGTGTCACTAGATTTTGTTTATTGAGTTTTTTATCATAACCGAATAAAGGCAAATGCGTATTGATATAGTCTTGTAGCAAAACGGAGGATCGGCGGTCTTTTTGATTATTAATAAAATTTACAATGGCATTAATAACATTTGAGGAAGCTTCCAAAAACATTCTGTGAACTGAAAGGCGAATATAGCGTCTCTTTCTTTCTAAGATACTAATCATTGTTGTTCGGTTATCATTGACAACGACATCAACCTTGAGCTTGCTCAAAGAAGTCAAAGACTGCTGTAGTTGACAAAGACTCATCAAAGAACGCGCTCCATCGTAATTTTACTTCTATAATTTCCATCGTCTTCTTTTAACCATTTTCTCTGGTAGCCAACTTCATTAAAGCCCATACGACGATATAGAGAAATAGCAGGGTTACCTTCAAATACCTCAAGATAAAGTGTTTCTACATTAAAGTTTTGCTTGGCAAGCTCATAAAGATGGAGAATGAGCTGCGTGCCAATTCCCTTATTTCTATACTCCTGATCCACAATCATACCAAAAAGACATTGGTGAGCAATCTTTTTATAGGCGTGTAAATACAAAACACCAAAACCAACAGGAACACCGTCATACTCTGCAGTAAGAGCACACTTCCAACGACTAAAACTCACAAGCATTTTAACCGTATCATCTATTTCCTTTTGCTCTTGGCACGGAAACCATCTTAAAATGCCAGGCTCTTCAAACCATTTTAGCAGGTACTCGCCATCTTCTTCGTTTGAATACCTGATTTTTAACTTCTCAAATTCTTTTTTGTTCATAATTACCCAAATTCTTTTAAATATGTGATAATGAAGGCGTCTAAGTTACCATCCATAACTCCTTGGACATCTCCCTCTTGGTGCCCCGTCCTCGTATCTTTTACCATTGAGTACGGTTGAAAAACATAGTTGCGTATTTGATTACCCCAACCGATGTCTTTTTTTTCACCACTTTCATTCCTAATTCTAGCCTCTCTCTCCTGTACTTCAAGCTCATAAAGCTTAGAGCGCAAAATTTTAAAGCATGTTTCCTTGTTTTGTAGTTGGCTTCGCTGGTTTTGGCAAGTCACAACAATATTTGTTTTCAGGTGGGTGATGCGTACAGCAGAGTCTGTTTTATTGACATGCTGTCCTCCAGCACCGGAAGCTCGGTAAGTATCAATCCTAATTTCTTCTGGCTTTATTTCAATTTGAATATCATCTTCAATCTCTGGAATGATCTCAACAGATGCAAAGCTTGTATGCCTTTTTGCATTACTATCAAACGGGGAAATACGTACGAGTCTGTGCACTCCTTTTTCAGCCTTTGCATAGCCATAAGCAAAAGGGCCAATAATTTTTAATGTCGCACTTTTAATGCCTGCTACATCTCCATCAAGATAGTCCACTTGCTCTACTTTCCAGCCTTTTTTTTGAGCCCAGCGCATATACATTCGATGTAGCATTGCGGCCCAATCACAAGACTCAGTGCCTCCAGCTCCTGAGTTAATGCTAATAAAACAATTTTTATTGTCGAGTTCTCCCGAGAGCATTTTACGCGTTTCAAGTTCAGATAACTCCTGCTCTATATCTGATAATTCAGTCAATAAATCATTTAAAAGATCTTCATCACCCATTTCATCTGCTTCAGGAAGCATCTCCCGGGTGTCATCGAAACGTTTTTTTAAATCGTTATAGGGGACTGTCCAAGCCTTTAACTTGTTTGATTGTGAAATGATTTTTTGAGCATTTTTATTGTCGTCCCAAAAGTCATTTGCTTCCATCTGATTTTCGAGAGATAAGACCTCTTTTTCTTTTGAAGCGAGGTCAAAGATACCTCCACATATGAAGAAGTCTGCTTTCAATCGATTCTAAGCGGAGTTGAGTTTCTTCGTTCATACTATATCCTGTCTAAAAAAGGTGAGAAGATAGCGAATTTTAACGCAAAAGTCAATTGCAATAGGAGGAAGATTCAGAACTAATACGTTAAAATAAATATTTGGATTCTAATATACAGATCGTCAAAAATGAAAAGTTGTTCTGAATTTCTTAAGGTTTTAAGAGATTGAGTTTTTACTTTTTCTCTAAATGGATTTGGTTTGACTTAGAAAGTGAGTATTTCCAAGACCAGCTGGGATTAGTGAGAGGCGATGATTGGAATCGGACAGAGTCTCCCTCTTGATAGGCTGTTACTTTAGTATTAGCAGGAACCTCAATATGAAAAGATCCCTTGAAGATAATATCTTCTGCTAAAAATTCACTATTTTCGCTTAAATGAAGTTCAAAAGACTCTTTTCTCTCTATCTGATTTTTCCAGAAGTTGCTTTTTTTAGAGCGATCAATGCCTGCATTATAAACCTTAATATTTTTGAGAGTGCATCTAGGAGCTAAATTAGAAAAATGAAGTAAGTTATTTTCATCTAAATGTCCAAGAGGACAAGGAGAATGAACCACAAGGCTTCCGTCCAATTCTAAATTTTCAAGATCAAGCTCTGTAATCTCAAGCTGTAATTCTGAGTTTTCAGCAAGGGAGCCATGGCGGAGCTTTTGAGCAATAATAGAATAAAGAGGGCCCAAAGCTGGGTGATAAATAAAGTGGAGTTTAGGGCCTTTTTCTACAAAAGTGTCTGGTTCGTCAGCAGAGGGCACCTTAAAGTTACAATTCTCTTTCAGAAGGGTTAAGTTGTTTTGAATAAGCGTAAAGTAACTTCCTTCAGGTGTTTCATTAATGGATTCACCAGCTTTATATGTTTTTTTAGTGACGGAGATTGTTTTAGCTCGTTCATTATAGGTTAGAAAGGTCTTTAGCTTATGAGAGTCTTCTTCAGTTATCGGGTCTGGAAATTCATCTGTTAAATAGTCTGCAATGTTTTGCATAGTAGACTCTAATCGACCACCCTTTTCTGGTATTAATTTTCCAGAAGCATCTAAAAAGGGAACATCATTTTTCATGTTAATAAGCATTCCAGGAATTAAACACTTCTCAATCGCATGCTCTATTTGGTGAATGTCTGCGAATAAAATATTCGTATTGGATGGGTGAATCGAATAGAGGCTTGAAGGCTCTATCGGCTCATCTTGTATGTGGTTCTTCTCAAAATCTGTATACTCGATATTTGAAATTGCATACTGATAGGTGTCATTTTCATGAGACTCCGTTAAAATATTCACCCCTTCTGCGGATCCAATAAGTCGATGGCAAGATGCAAATCCAAAGGCTTTATTCTGACTGCAACCAATTCCAATGAGTGCAAGTAAGCCGTTATCAATGCCGGCGATAGGATTGTTAATTTGCCGGATTAAAATCTTTTTGCGTTGCAGGTTTTTAAACCACCGTAAAACCCCTTTTTCTTGGGTTATTTTCCAAATGACTCCATGTCCTGAGGGTTTTAAATAAAGTTGAAGAGGCGCTTTTAAAGACCAGTTGCCCTCTTGAGTAAGTACAGGAGCTTGAGGCTGCATAAAAGGGAAGAATGTGTTTTTTGGACGATGGTACCAGATATTATCTTCACAAATTTTATGAATGAACTGATGATTGTTTTTCGCCTCAGACGTCATCATCGCAATGGGTGTGATCAATTGCTTTTGATACAGCTTATAGTACAAAAATTCACGAGCTTGTAAATCTCTTACGAGTCCTGTGAGCAGAGAGCGTCCTAAGAACATGAGCTTTGCCGTTGGAAGAGGGAGGCCTGTTTTATCATCTTTGAGGTCTAAACGATCACCCGATCCTCCAATAGGATAGAGCTCTCCCATAAAGGGTAGATTTTTGATTCCTTCTAAGACGGCTTGTTCAGCCCCTTTAGTATCTTCTTGGATGTCAGTGCCAACGGCTCTGTGAAATATACGCTTTTCATAGTTTTTGCTGCCCTTTTCAAACAGAAGGTGAACCATTTGATAATGGTAGCCAATAACACCCCCAATCTCTCGGTAAAAACGGTCAATAAGTAGTAATTGATCAATTAATTTTTTAAAATGAGTTTGGGTATCGGTAAGGTGTTTTGGAATTTGAAAAACAATAGGAGCCTGTCCTATGACTATAATAGAGCAAACAATGAGTTTTTCTAAAAGGGAAAGGTTGGGGTAATAAGATTCTATTAAATGGTCTGAGGCCAAAAAATCTTCGACAAGATACTCGCTTTCTAAAAGTTTTACTTTATCCGCAAGAGTTGATTGATCGGAGAGCTCTTCCATTAAATTAATAAGGTAGTCAATCTGCTCTTTGAGAGTTTCAAGAGTCGGCATTGTGGATAGGGGTTACTTTAAAAGCTTTGTTTAACATACTATTAGTTTTGGAAAAAGAATTGTTTTTTTGTTTTTTTGAAAATTTACCTCTTAGTGCTAATATAACATAATTCCTTTGACTAAAAAAATGCCGCAGAGCTAAAAAGATCCCTAACAACAAAGAGATATTCCAAATCTTCTCTGAAAAAAGAGAAAATACGAACCATTTTATTGAAGTTTAAAAAAAAATTATTACTCACACCCTAAAGCATAATAAGGAGAAATGTTATGGCACCTAAGAAAAAAGCTACTTCAGCTTTCATGAAGCCTGTTAATCTTAGCAAGGAGCTTGAAGCTATTGTTGGAAAAGGCCCGATGCCTAGAACCCAAGTTGTTAAAAAAATATGGGTTTATATTAAAAAGCATAAAAGACAAGATCCAGAAAATAAGCGTATGATCCTGTCTGATGACAAGTTAGCTCCAATTATCGGTAAGAAAGGATGCGACATGTTTAAAATGACAAAAGCTCTTTCTAAACACTTATCTTAGTAAATTCCTTTTATAAGGAAGGGGGATCTCCCTTCCTTATATTTTCCTGCCCAGCTATATTCAAAACCTAGATTAATCTAAGGTTCTCCCTACTTTTCCTCTAAAACGTAGCTTTTTTTAATTCTTAGGGAATTTTATTAAGTAGTTCTAAATTAGATATTTATAATCTTTTACTTAAAGGGGAGAAGGGCCTTTTGGTAATTTCCTCAATTTATCAGCTTTAGAATCAGGATTAATTAGTAATTTTCATAAACTCTCACAGGATATAGGCGTTTCAAACCCAACTATTAGTGAATATTATCAAATTCTTGTTGATTGTCTTGTAGCAGAGAGAATTGATGCACTGTCTCATTCTCATACTCGAAAAAAATTGATTAAATCACCCAAATTTCTAATCTTTGATCTCGGTGTTAGAAGAATGGCTGCAGGAGAAGGCCTGGATATTCCAGAAAAGTATATGGGAGACTTATTTGAACAATGGGTGGGTTTAGAATTATTACGTGAGATGAGAACTAAACCCATAAAAAGCTCTCTTATGTTTTGGCGTGATCAATCAGGAGCTAAAGTAGACTGGATTGTGGAAAAACAAAATCGTTATATTCCAGTTGAAGTCAAATGGACAAAGAATCCAAGTGTAAAAGATGCAAGGCACATTCTCACTTTTCTTGATGAATATGAAAATTCTTCGAAAGGATATGTTGTATGCAGAGTGTCTCGAGCTCAAAAGTTAACAGATCGTGTAACTGCCATTCCCTGGACAGATATACCGATAATTTTAGAAGAGTAGATGAGCGGAGTAAAGAGCTATTCAATACTTTTTTTAACCTTGTTGAAGAATTACAATTCTGATGAATTTAATCTGAAATGCTGCTAAAATAGTCTTGAATTTCTATAAATATCTATCATGTATTCATTTTCTAAAAAAATTTCTGTTATTTTATTGGCGGGCGGTCTTGGAACTAGAATGAAGGCTCAGAAACCCAAGCAATTCTTAAAGCTTTTCGGGAAAGAAATAGCTCTCTACTCCTTTGAAATTTTTTCTAACCATCCTCAAGTACACGAAATTGTAGTGGTTTGTGAAGCTGAATACCAACCTATGTTTACATCTCCCCATAAACCTGTTTATTTTGCAAATCCTGGAAAAAGGCGCCAAGACTCAACCTACAATGGTCTTCAAAAAGTCTCTAAAGAAGAGCATTTAGTTTGTGTTCATGATGCAGCAAGACCTTGTTTGGATTTGGAAATATTAAATAACCTTTTTGAAGTGGCCTATGAGTATAAAGCGGCAACATTAGGGATTCGCGCCACATCTACTTTGAAAGAAGTCAATGCAGATGGCTTTTTAGTGAAGTCTATTGAAAGAAAGAAAGTTTGGATGATACAAACTCCTCAAGTGATACTAAAAAGCCTTATGGAAAAAGGGTTTCAAAAAGCGAAGGAAAATGGCTTAGAAGTCACTGACGAAACCTCATTAATCAATTTAATCGGCCATCGCGTAAAAATGGTAGAAAGCACTTCTGAAAATATAAAGCTCACCGAGCCTGCAGATCTCGAAATTATTGAATCTTTTTTATCAAAAAAGGATAAATAGTATGAAACGTAGATATAGGTTAACTATTGCTTATGATGGGACAAAATTCTCAGGTTGGCAAATTCAACCCAATGCAAAGACCATTCAAGAAGAACTACAAAAAGCCCTCTCAACGATTTTGAGAACACCCTTGAGTATTGTCGGCTCAGGACGCACAGATCAAGGTGTTCATGCGAAAGGACAAGTAGCCCATTTTGAAGTGGATCATGGACTGGATCATGAAAGGGTTTTGTTATCTCTAAATGGTTTATTACCCACACAAATTAGAGTTAAAGCCTTAGATATAGTGGATAAAGATTTTCATGCATGCTACAGCGCTAAAACAAAAATATATCACTACCATTTGTGGTTAGAGTCTGTTGTTGATCCTATCTTATATCGCTATCGACTTCATATGAGAAAGCCTCTGGACTTAAAGTTGATTCAAAAAGCAGCTCGAAAATTCGTAGGTTTAAAAGATTTCACTTCCTTTGCTAATTTAAGAGGGCCCGGGGTTTTTTATAAAAATGCCGTACGTAACCTCAAAAGACTAGATCTTGTTTTCGAAGAAGGGGGAGTGCGTCTAGAGTTTGAAGGAGAAGGATTTTTATATAAAATGGTAAGAAATATTACAGGAGTCCTTTTAGAAGTAGGTCAAAAAAGGCGAAGTATTCTATCTATAGATGAATTATTTGAAGCAAGAAATAGACAAGCTATTGGAATGCCAGCTCCTGCACACGCCCTGTTTTTATATAAGGTAAATTATTAGATGGATTCATTGTCTAAAAAAATAAATGCTTTCTCTGGCAAGAGAGCTCATATCCTTAGAAAAGGATTACATGGGCTTGAAAAAGAAAGCCTGAGAGTTGACTCTTTAAAACGATTGGCTCAAACACCTCATCCACCTTACTTAGGCTCAGCTCTCACACACCCCTACTTTAGTAAAGATTTTGCTGAAGCTCAGCTAGAACTTATTACACCTCCTCTTGAATCAATAGAGCAAGCCTTTTCTCACCTTGAAGATTTACATCTCTATATTTACCAATATATGAAAGATGAGTGGCTGTGGCCTGTTAGTGTTCCATGCACTCTATTAGATAAAAAAAATATTACTCTTGCAAAATTTGGATTTACACATGAGGGATACACAAAATGGCTCTACAGACGAGGGTTAAGCTCTCGCTATGGCAATGCTATGCAACTTCTCTCAGGAATACACTATAGCTTTTCATTTTCTAATGAATTTTGGCAAATCTATCATCAATTACTACAGTCAAAACAAAGCATAAATGGATTTGTTACGAAGCACTACCTTCACTTAGTCCGTAATTTTTTGCGGGTAGGGTGGATTTGTAGCTATTTGTTTGGAGCTTCTCCAATCATCGATAAAACATACGTAGATCAGCCAAGTAATCTACTCAAGTCCTACTGTAAAGATTCTCTCTACAACCCCTATGCCACCTCTATCAGAATGAGCCAATTAGGCTATTTTAGTAAGATTCAAAGCCAAAATGCCATTACTTTTAATAGCCTAGACGAATACTTAAGAGATCTTAAGTTTATGTTGAATACTCCAAGTGAAGAGTTTAAAGATTTGGGATTGTTTTCTCAAAATGAACAAATTCAAATAAATGAAAATATCCTTCAAATTGAAGCCGAGCACTATGCTCGTATTCGTCCTAAACCTAAGCATACAGAGGGTGAGAGGCCTCTAGTCTCATTAAAAGGAGGGGTAGAGTACTTTGAAACACGTATTTTAGACTTAAATCCCTATATGCCAAATGGACTGGATGACGAGACATTAAAATTTATGCACCTTCTCTTCGTTTATTGTTTATTTGAAGAAAGCCCCCCTATAACTAAAGAAGAAAGCCGTTTAATCTGTGAAAACCAAAATAATGTGGCATTAATGGGGAGAAAAAAAGGCCTCAATCTCAAAATAGGAAGAAATGGAGAAAAAATTTCTCTCAAAAAAGGGTCTCTAAATATCCTTGAGCAGCTTGATAAAGTAGCTCTCCTTTTTGATGAAGGTGATCCTAAAAAACTCTATCAAAATGCTTTAAAGCAGCAGTATGAAAAAATATACGATCCCGAAAAGACTCCTTCAGCTAAGATTTTAGAGGACCTTATCAAAAAAAAGAAAAGCTTCGTTGATTTTACTTTTTCATTAGCTAAGAAACACAAAAATTATTTTCTTTCAAAAAAATTAACGGACACCACTCATAAAAACCTCACGAAACTTGTCAAAAAGTCTCTGGAAGAGCAATCCGAAAGAGAAGAACTTGAAGACTTGAAGCTTCCTGGATATGAAGATCTGGAGGTTTCAACGCAGGCTCTTATCAAAGAAGCAATGAAGCAAGATATTAAAGTGTGTGTGTTAGATCGCAAAGAGAACTTAATAAAATTAGAAAAAGGGAATAAAAAAGAGTATATCAAGCAAGCATCTCAAACACGATTAGACCCTTTAATAAGCTATTTTTTGATGGAAAATAAGCAAGTGACTAAATCAATTTTGAAAGAGAGAGGTTTGAGTGTTCCAAAGGGTTCGATTTATAAGTCTAAAGAACATGCCCACTCTGATTATCATAAGTTTTCTAGCAAAAAAGTAGTTGTTAAACCAAATGGTGCCAACATGGGAGAGGGGATTTCTTTTGTTGAGAAAAATCAAAGCTCGCTCTTTCTTAAAGCATTGTCTTTAGCTGAAGCACATCAATCACAAATTGTTGTGGAAGCATTTTGTCCAGGAGATGAATATCGCTTTTTAGTAATCAATGAACAGGTAGAGGCTGTTTGTAAACGACTACCCGCACATATAGAGGGGGATGCAAAACATTCGATTTCAGAATTGATCAAATTAAAAAATAGTACGAATGAAGCAAAAGCTTCTTTTCAAAAAAAATTGAAAATTTCGAAAGGTGAAAAAGAATATTTGTTGAAACAGGGGTTTCAGATCAACGATATCCCCAAAAAAAATACACTTGTCTTTCTTAAGCAAAATAGTAATGTTTCTACGGGCGGAGAATCTATTGATATGACTGATGAAATGCCAACGTACTATAAAAAAATAGCCCTATCTGCTGCAAGTGCTGTTGGAGCACAGATCTGCGGAATTGACATGCTAATTACTAGCCTAAAGAAAAAACCTGACAAGAGCTTGTATAGCATTATAGAGCTTAACTTTAATCCGGCCTTATATCTCCATCGATTTCCTTCAAAAGGGAAAAAAAGACGCGTGGAGCGAGCCATTTTGAAGGCTTTAGGATTTTAAGAAAATTTAGAAATTTTTTCGAAAGTTGGAAAGTGAACAACTTTTTTCTCATCTATCAATAATTGCATTTTTGCAGGGATATTTGAATTGATCAGAACAGGCTGTGCATTTGTTCCAAGCAAGGAGTAAATTCCCCGAGGCGAGTCCTCAAAACCAATAACACGATCTCCCTGTTCATAGAAACGCTCAATAGCCGTTAAATAAGGTTCCGGGTGAGGCTTAGACTGATTATAATCTTCACGAGTAATCCAGTTTTCAACCGTGTTTAAAATGGAATTCTGGCTCCTAATATAATCAACTTGCTCTTTTGGTGAGTGTGTGACAACAGACCTCTTAATATTATGTTTACAAAGAGCGTTTAAAAAGATCTCAACTCCCGGCATTAACTCAATTTCTGTTTCACTCAAAATATCTAAGTAATGCTTTTTCTTTTCAGTATACAGAGTAGACCAATTGGGTTCTTCTTTGTGTAAAAGAGGTAGCGTTTTATAAATATCAACTCTCAGTTGCTTAGAATCGTAATGTGCAGATTTTGTAAAATCTTCAAAAGACCAATTTAGGTCATGTCCTCGTCTTTCGCACATTCTTAGGTAAGCCCTATAGTGTAAAAGCTCCGTATTTACGAGTAATCCATCGAAATCTAATAAGAAAAGTTGAAAATCATTTACCCAGTCCATATGATGTGCCCTTCAGTTATCCTTGTGAAAATAATGGTCAAAATGAATCAAAAGAAAATACATTGTATCACGTTTGCCCCCTTTCTTAAAGAGCTAAATGGTCATGTTAGAGATTACCATCAATCTCTTCATCAATTGTTTGCACTCAATGGTTGGAAAACAAAAACTCTAGTTAATGATCAGTGCTTAATAACAGATCTTTCAGAGGATTGGAAGAAAGTACTCTATTTTAATCCTAAATGGAGTAGAAGGCAGATTTTTTCTAAAATGTTTCCCATTCTCTTTAATATAAGATCATTCACCAAAACCGTACGCTCTTATTATAAAGCGTTATTAACTCACATTAAACCAGAAAAAGGAAGCGATACAGTATTACTCTTAGAAACATTCAATACGTTTCATCTCTATGCACTTGCAGTGATTTTGCCTTTTTTACCGACTAAAAATATACATCTTTGGATTTTATATCGATACGATTCAAAACAACTTTTTTTTAAAGGAAAGAGGGATAAGAAAGTATTAAAGTGGATAGAAAAAATTCTCTGTAAGAAGAGGCTGACTCTTTTTGCAGATACTAACCTTTTGGCTGACGAACTATCTAATTTTTTTAAAAGGTCTGTTCATCTCGTACCTATTCCACACACATCAGGGATTAATGCTTCTCAAAACTCTTATGAACAAAAAAGTAGTTACACATTGTGGTGGCCGGGTGTCCCTAGGCGTCCCAAAGGGCTTCACTCAATTCAAAAAATCACCTCCTTAAAAGCTCCCATCAATCCTCAATTGACACTGCGTCTTTCTGAAAGAACTCCAGGGTTACCAGATAAAAGCCCTATTAAATTAGAAAGAGTTTCTGAAAATTTAGATAGAGTTGACTACCTCAATTTTTTGAAGAACTCCGATGCTATTTTGCTTCCATACAATATGTGGAATTATCGTTATTCAAGCTCAGGGATTTTTATTGAAGCTGTTTGTGCTCAAAAAATTCCTATTGTCAGTGAGGGCTTGTGGATTTCAGAAGAACTCAAAAAACACGGTTTAAAATCTTTAATAGTTAATTTTGAAGATACTCAAATTCTATTTAAAATAGTTGAACTGATACAAGATGAAAATGTGTACAACAAATTAAAGCTTATGAGTCAAGCTTATCAGAGTTTTCATAATGAACAATATTTTGCGAAACAGTTGCTTCAGTATTTGTAAGAAACTGCCATCTTTTTTTATCATCGCTTTTCTTCTGATATTTATCGGTGGCTGCAGGGGAGGGCTCAAAGAGACTGAATATCAAAAAAATCGAGAAGCTAACGCGGTTCGAGAAAAGATTTTCAGGTTAGATAAAGATCATTTTATTAGTATCAATATGCCTATGGCTGTTGCTTTAGACAGCTACCCATGGGAAAAAGAGGTTCAAGGAACCTACTCACTCATCACTAAAGAATTTTTTAGATGTAAGGGGCATTCAAATAATCCCTCTTTTTTGATAGATTCTAAAGAACGCTTGTTCGATTGTAGCGGATCTTCACGCCATAGCCTTCCCCTTAAAGATGGCCAAGAATTTATCCATTCGCCTCTTATAGACTTATTGAACTACCTCCAAAAAAAGCTTAATTCGAAAGTTGTTATTACATGCGGTCATAGGTGTCCACAGCACAATAGGTATAGTGATCCTTCTGAATCAAATCGAACCTCAAAGCATATGGTCGGAGGAGAAGTTGATTTTTATGTCGTAGGATTTGAGAAAAAACCCGAAATTGTTGTCGATCTGTTAAAGCAATATTATCTTGAGAATGAAGAGACTCAAAATGATCCTCATTACATTCTTTTTAAACGCTATGAAAAAGCGGATGCTCATGTTTCAACTCCACCCTGGTATAACGCCGAGGTCTATATCAAAATTTGCCAAGAAAATGAAGGCCGCGATTTTGATAACAAGCACCCCTATCCATATATTAACATTCAAGTAAGGCAGGATCGCAAAAGCCACGAAAAGGTAACTTATACCTGGCAGCAAGCTTTTTATAATTATCTTCGTTACTAATATTGAGGTATTAAAAATCTTATTTGCTGTTTAAAATATAAAAGCGTATACATCGAAATTTACTTTCAATTTTTTGGATGAGCTTATGAGAGTTATTGCAATAGTTAATCAAAAAGGAGGAACGGGAAAAACGACCACTGCTGTTAACTTGTCCGCAGCCATAGCGAAAAGTCACAAAAAAGTGTTACTTATTGACCTAGACCCTCAGGCATCTTCTTCCTATTGGCTCAATTTTAAAAAGCAAGGGCAAGGACTCATCAATGTTTTTTTAGATGAAAGACCTATTGAAGATACTGTTCTACAAACACCCTATGAAAATCTATGGATTCTGCCAGCCTCTCCACTCCTTGTGAGAGTTGAAAAAACGCTGGTAACTGAAGTCGGATCAGAACTCATTCTAAAGCAAAGAATCGAAGAATTGAAGCAGACTTGGGACTATATTATTTTTGATTGCCCCCCCAATTTGGGAACACTTTCTCTCAACGCGCTTACTGCAGCTCAAGAAGTACTCATACCCGTTGAAACGCGTGTGATGGCGCTACATGGCCTTGTTCAACTACTCAATACAATAAAACTCGTACAGGCCAGGTTAAATCCAGAGCTTAAAATTTGTGGTGTGTTACCTTGCCGAGCCGATTTTAGAAATAATCATTCAAAAGAAGTTTTAGAACAGCTAAAAAATCGTTTCTCAAACGATATACTTAAGACTTATATTCGTGAAAATATTAAGCTTGCAGAAGCCTCTTTGCACTTAAAACCAATCACAAATTATGCCCCAAAAAGTCAAGGCTCTGAAGATTACCACAAGCTAGCAGCCGAAATTCTCAGTCAAGATCCCAACTTTATTAATGAACACACAGCTCAAGAGAGTCAAGAAGCCACTCTTAGTGAGCAAATGCTTGATATGGATGATACAACGGTTGCAGATTCAGCCCTAGACTAGCAGAATATTTCTTGTAATTATACTCTCATTTGAAATACCATGTCCTTCCAAATATCTTGCCGATGTGGCGAAATGGTAGACGCGGTAGATTCAAAATCTACTCTTAGCAATAAGGTGCTGGTTCGAGTCCGGTCATCGGCATGTCACCGGGCAAAATCTCAAAAAAGATCTTGTCCGGTTTTTTTATTTACTATTAAAGACTCCATTTTAAATTTTTCAGTGACTCGAATTGTGAAATACGGTGTCGATTAAAAGGTTTACTTGAGTACGTGTATAAAATTTCTTTCAATATATTTGTACAAATCCCTCTTTTTAAAAGAATTGAATGAAAACGGCTTTATAAACTACCCTTATCCATAAAACAGAGGATTTTTATTATGTTGAGAGGTATTCATCGACCAACTTCGACTCCTAATTTAGCTTCACATTTTATAGATTCTGCTCGTGGAGATTGGAGTCAAGGTCATCCTAGAGTTTATAAAGAAAGCTTAGACAACGAAGAACATAATGCTCTCCTATATATTTTAGAAAATTTGGCTAAAAAATCACTACTTAAGCTGATGCTAATTCAAGGTAAATTGAAAGAAAGTGGAGCTCGTCTTGAGCATTTACATCCTTTAGCTTTTTTTATGGGTATTATGAATCACTCAAGCCTCAAAAATCACTTCTATAAGCTTAGGGATAAAGATAACTATGCGTGGAAAGAATTTACGCAAGGGGCCATTAACAGCTTTAAAGAAGAAAAATCAGGTGCGAATATTAACGACCATCATATTGAGCACTTTTGTCAGGAAGTCGGAAAGGACCCTCATTTTGTCCGTCATCTCATGCATAACGAAAATTGGAATGAGTTCATAAGCCACCTATAATAAAAACCTTATGTTTTTATCTAATCTTTATACTACCTGTTTATGCTCTTATTTTGATTGATAAGAAAAACAGGAAAAATTTGTGTCTTCTATTGTAGATTCGAGAGTTTTGACAACAGCATTAAGTAATTCGCAGCCTCCTCTAAAGGGATTTCGACCTTATAGACAAGGCCTGATATCAAAAGATCAAGATAGCGTTTTGAGCCTTGTAAGTACACTTGCGGATTCCTCTTGGTTTAATTTGTTAACGAATCAAAGCTCTCTGGAAAGCAAGGGGAATAGTTTGGCTCATGTGCATCCATTAAACTTAATTGAATTTCTAGCAACTGATGAAAAGGCTTTTTCTAAATTTAGCTATATTAAAGTTGAAAGAAGTATGGTTTGGAAAATTTTTGCAAAGAGCCTTCGATTAAGTCTTGATAACGAGAAAAAAAAATTAAATGTTGAGCCATATATTTCAGAGTTTTGTTCCAGAATAGGCATCTCTGAGGACCTTGGGAGAAAACATATACAAGCTCATGATATTGATAATTTAGTTCAAGCAATTATAAAAAGAGGATGTGAAAGTGATAGGTAGAGCGATTCACAAAACATTTATGGAGTTGTTTACTGTTATATCGAGCCCCTCTGCAGAAAAATTAGTGCCTGATTATATTCAAAAAAAAGTCAATAAATTCGCTTTATTTGCTTTTTCAACTCTAGGTTTCAAAGCAAGTGCTTTTCAAATAAAAATTTTGAGAACAGTGTTTAATGAACTCGGATCTCAAATTATTAGCTATGAAAAAAAAGAGGGTGGTTTTTCTAAGTATGTAAATACGCCTTCAAAAATTAGTGACTATTTTGTAGATGGAAATATTTCTAAACGAAAAGTGATTGATAATGTTGAATCAACTATTAATCTTTTAAAAGAAATAGCCCATTTTACTAAAGATACTTATTTGCTTCAATTGAGATTTGCGCAAGTTTTGACTAAAAGTTTAATTACAAATTTATCCAGCCACCTATACACAGGCTATACTATAGAAGTTCCTACAGTTAGTGAGACTGGAAAAGTGACTTCTTGCCTATACCAATTAGATCATAAATTTAATTTATGGGAAGGTGTCTCAGCCTTTGGCTTTGTAGATCCAAATCACAAAAATCCTCCTCTCCTTCTTTTCAAAGGAACGAAAACGTATCTTAAAAATGAAGAAGCAATACCTAGTTTAATTGCCAATCTTCACCCCAAGGCTCCTGCCTGGAAACTATATAAAAATTCTAAAGATCAAATCGAAAATTGGTTAAAAGAAAAGACTCAGGATGGAACAACAAAAGCTCGAGTCTTTGGCTACAGCCAAGGAGGCGCCGTTGCCTCTTATCTATTAACTTATCAACATAAGTGGATTAGTAAAAAAGCAAATGAACCTTCTTTTATATTCGATACTCCTGCAATACCCGAAAATGTGGCTAAAGACTGGAGATCGGTAAAAGACAAGCCTTTTGTAGAATCGTATATATCTGATGGGGATTTAGTCCCTAAAATAGGCGTAGATATGATTGGGCCAGTTTTTGTGATTAAACCAAGCAAAATGCTTTCTATTTTTGATGCTCATACAGCTCTCACATTACTTGATACACATCTGGAAATTCAAGAAATGGATATTGAAAAAGAAATGAAATCTAATCTCAGGATGGTTGTTTCTAATATTCAAAATGGAATTGGAAAAATCACATACGCGGCCTTAAAAAATTTGTTTTTACCCGTTATTAAAGGCGTATAACGATAATATAAGCCAATTTTCTTGAATTTTTATATCTCTTTCCCTCATAAATACCTATTGTGAAACTCTACTTGTAATTCTTATACGCATGTCCATAAAAGTTAAAAAAAAGGCCCCTTTAATATTTGCTATAGGTGGAGCTAAAGGAGGCGTAGGTAAATCTTTAGTTTGTTCAAATTTATCCATTCAATTTGCTCAAGAAGGAATGAAGGTCGCTGTCCTAGATCTGGATTTTGGAGCTGCAAATCTCCATACCATTTTTGGCCTCTCCAAGCCAAAACAAGGTTGGGCTGAATATTTTGAAGATCCTTCTCAAAATCTAAAAACTTTCTTAACCCCTACCAAACAAAAAGATCTCTACTTGTTACCTGCATCAGGTTTTGTAGCTGAAATGGCTGATCTGGAATACTCTGAGAAAGTTGATTTAATTAGTAAAATCAAAGATTTGCCAGTAGATATTGTTTTTTTAGACCTAGGAGCTGGAAGCTCTAAAGATATGGTCGATTTTTTTACGATTGCTGATTATAAAATTTTGGTGAGTACATCAGAGCCAACAGCTCTTATGAATAATTTTGAATTTGTTAAAAATGTACTCTATCGCTCCTTGAAAAGAATCTATAGACATCAGCCTAAGCTTCTGCCTTTATTAAATGAATTTAAAAAACACTCTGGCGCAACTATTCAAAAACTCATAGATAGTTTGGCTGAAAATGATGAATGGCAATCCGAGCATGTACAAGCTCTTTGCAATGAATTATCTATCTATATTGTGTTTAACCAAATTAGAAAAATAGAAGAGGCAGAAACAGCTCTTCGTCTCAAAAAGGTTTGTCAAAAACAGCTCAATATAGAGCTTCAGTATCCTGGGTTTGTTTTTTATAATGAAGCCGTTGCTGCTTGTGTACAAAAAATGCTGCCTATTTCCTTAGTGCTTCCTCAATCAATCACAAGTAGAATTTTTAGAAGAATTGCACATCATTTGATAGAAGATTCAAAATTAGCAAAAAAAGATAGCCAGCTACTCTCAATAGCATGGTCTCACCTTGATCAAGATTTTAAGAAAAATAAAGCTGAAGCAAAGAAAAGACTTCTGTTAAGAGATTAAAAGCTCTCTCAGTTCCTTATCAAAAAGTATCCGGTATTCTTCGAGCTTTGTCTTTAAAAATAGATACTTTTTTTTCTTCCTTAATCTAAGATTTTTTTCTTCTTCAACTCTTTCAAAGAGATCCTCTAAAGGTGTCAGTAAATGAAAAAATACAAGCTCCTCCTTTATCTCTTGTTCAAATAAAGCAATCATGGCTTTTGAAGAAGATAGAGAATTGTCCAGGATGTTTAAAAGCTTATCTAGCTTTTTAGACGTTTTACAAAAACTTAAAAAAAAGAGTTTTAAAGGTTGAATAAGTTGATCTGAGGAAATCTTAAATGAAGAGGTTTGCATCAACAATTGGTGTAAATAACCCGTAATATCAAAGGAATTTACTAAGTAATCATCCTTTGCCTGCGAAAGACTTTTATTTTCAATCGTAGCGAGTTTAAGCCCCCCCTCTGTAGCATTGATGAGCTTTATTTGAGGGTTTCTACTTGCAAACTGCTCAATCCACTTCCCTTCCTCACACCACTTCCATAGAGTAAAAATAGGCTGCTCATTGAGATCTTTCCTTAAATATCCTCGATTAAGGGTTAAGTCATTTATATCTACCTCATTTGCACGAGGCAAAAACTGTTCATCAGGTATCGATTCTGAGTATGCCTTTTGATCAGTATAAGCCAAATCACAGCCTACTAAAATAAGGGGATTGCAACCCAATAATTTAGCAATCTGTAGGTTGAAATTTACAACATTGAGCCCCTCTTCTAGAAAAGGGGAAGGGATTCCCAAGGATTTTTCTAGCCATTGTACAAAAGAGTAGCCCACAGCACCTGGAACATAGAGCCGCGCGTTATGTGATAGATCTAAAGCATCAGAGTTCATTCGAGCTCTATAGATTAAAGGGAGCTCGAAGAAATGGTTACATTTTAAAGTATCCTTATGTTGAGAGTAGGGATCAATTCCAATGGCAAGGTGAGGTTCAATGTGTAAATCATTCAAAACACTAAGAGCACGACCTCCAGCAAAAATAAGAGCTCGATCAGAAAGCTCTTTGAGCAGAGGGCCATTTTTATTTAAAGAAGGTCCTGCACCACAAATGATAGCCGGTTTGTCTTTGAAGGCATTTTTTAATGAATGAATGTTGTGGGCATGAGGTAGATTACAACTATTTCTTAGAATATTTTTATATACTAGAGGGCTGGTATAAAGGTATTCAGCAAATACTGTATTCTGATCAATAGATAGTGAGATAAGCGAATCATAAAAGCGACTAAATTCTTCATGGCGATACTTTTTATAGCTTGCAAGCGACGCAATCTCAAAAGGCTGAGAGAGATATTTTTGTAAATCAGATAACTTTGATTCCCAGAAATTAGGAGTGTTTAAGTAAATAAGACGGATTTGCTCATGATGCAGTAACAACTGACCCTGTTTAGATGAAAAAAGGAGCTTAAGTACCTCAATTTGATCTTCAAAAATAACGAGTTGTCTTAAGGGATCTTTTTGAAGCCAGAGTAGCGCGGGTACAATGAGATATCCAAGGCCTACTCCAAAATAAAGAAGCCTCTTAATCGGTTTGGAGCCTAACTCACAGATTTGATTGTTAGATTCCTCCTTTGGAGAAGAAGCATGTAGCTCGAAGCTTACTGAGTCTAGCTCTAATCTGTAATTAATTTCTCCATTCTTTGTCTTTTTTAAGCCAAGGGTATTCAAATGGGTTAGAGAAAGCACTGTGGCTAGAGCGGGATAGGCTTTTCGTAAGAGAGGTAGATTATCTCGAAAAATAGAAGTGGAAAATTCTAAATACTGAGGCTCATTTTTTACACTCTTTTTTGACATAGATTAATTTTTAAGAAAGAGACTATTTTGATGTTTGGTTTATTGATTTGGTTAATGCACCCGCTGCGTCCCATTGCTTTAAATCATAATGCTTAGCAGAACCAGAGAAGATTTTTTCTTCTGAAATTTGGCCGTTTGGATGCCATTTTCTCAAGTGTTTGTGTGGCATATGATGAATATAAAATCCTTCTTCTATTAATAGCCCAGATTCATTCCAAATGCGGTCTGATCCCATTTTTTTATCATCTTCAAAGTAGATTTCACGTTTTAATTGACGGTTAGGGTAGTAGAGTTTTGTGATGCCATGTTGTTTCCCTTTCTGATAATTCATAAGGGTTTTCATTGAGCCATCTTCATAATAATAATCCTGTTTTCCTTCTCTCAGGTCATCATAAAATCTTTGTAAGCTATAAAGTTTTCCACTTAAGTAATATTGATAGGCTCTTCCCATTTTTTTTCCATAAAAATACCAGGTCTCTGAAAGTAGTTGGCCTTTTTCAGAATAATAAGTAGAGGGACCATGTAATTGTCCCTTTAAATAATATGCTTTTGATTTGAGAGTCCCATCTTGATAGTAAAGAGACCATTCACCCTCTTTCAAGTTTTTTTTATGAAAATAAGCCTCACAAATAGTTCCTTTCAATGAAAACAGTTCCACAAGCTTATAATCTGAATTTAAGTGCAATTTCTGAGATAATCTTGGAAAATCAACAGGCTGATCTATATCTATAAATAGCTCTGAATCAAAAATTTTCAGTTTATCTCTCTGAAGAGTGTAAATGATTTTTTGCTTTCGGCTCATATATATTAGTCCCTCGTGAGTAAGAAGACTCTTAATTCTTAAACGTTTGTATAACTACTTTTCATTAAAATAAAGATATTATTTGATTTCATTTCAAGAAAAGATCTTTTTCCAAAGAGCATTATTTATCAGAAAATATACTTAAGTGTCTATTTATCATATGGATAAGAGTGTTTTTTCTTGTTTTAAAAATAGGAATGATCAAAAAGTTTATTTAAAAATGGGCCCTATTTTTTAATAGCAATAAAAGCTTTTGTTTACTAAAATAGTCCCTATTTATTTCATGCAAATTTAGAACTGTTGAATTTATGAAAGACGATTTTTTAATTAATCTTGATCAGCTCAGAAAGAGAGGAAATCAGAATCTAGAGATGAGTGTCTCAACTGATTTTTTAAGTGTTGAAGAAGGTGAGTTTCACTTTGCTCCTCAGTTGACTATTCAAGGAGAAGCATACATTGTTGATGAACGACTTATTCTTCACTTAGATATCTCTGTTCCTGTAGCTATTTTTTGTAAGATTTGTAGGGAGGAGACAACGCAAAACCTTTCTATCAACAACCTCTATCATGTTGTAGAAATTAATGAAATTAAATCGACTATCTTTGACTTTAGCTCTGTACTTCAAGATGAAATATTTCTAGAAGTACCCAGATTTGCTGAATGTCGAGATGGAAATTGTCCCGAAAGAGAGACGCTAAAAAAATATCTGACATCAAAAAAGTCATCATAAGGAGTTGTCATGGCAGTACCACGTAATCGTTCTTCAAATTCTAAGAAAAATTCTAGAAGAGCACACCATTCAAAAAATCCAGTTAGTACACAGTCTTGCACAAATTGTGGCGTCCTAAGTCTTCCACACCGTATGTGCGTATCTTGTGGCTTTTACAAAAATAAAGCTGTTATACAGAACGAAGAAGTTTAATTCTTGTGGCTTTAATTCGGATTCTTGTTGATCTGATGGGAAGTGACTCTTCCCCTGAGTTCCTGTATCAAGGAGCTCTTCAAGCCCACGAGCTTTTGAAAAATGAGTGTCATATAGCCGTTATTGGAACGCCTCAATCGTTCGAGCTTTGTAAACTCCAATATGAAAATGCTCCTCTTGAATTTATTGAAGCTCCGGAAGAAGTGCTGATGGATGAATCGCCTCTTTTAGCTGTTAGACGCAAACAAAACTCCTCTATGGCTGTAGGGATTAGAAGACTCAAAGAGAATCAATGCGATGCTTTTGTTTCAGCGGGTAATACAGGAGCCATCAATGCCTACTCTTCCATTGAATTAAATAAACTTCCAGGTATTTCAAGACCTGCCCTTTTGGCAGACTTACCTACTCAAAAAGGAAAAACTTCTATTTTGGATGTGGGAGCAAATATTTCATTTCGCCCTGAATCCTTTTTTCAATTCGCTTTGATGGGAGCTGCATACCAAAAAGTAAAAAGAGGTATTCAAAAACCTAAAATTGGTCTCTTAAATATTGGAGTGGAAATTCGTAAAGGCACCCGGAAACTTCAAACAGCTTATACTTACTTTTTAGAACGTAAAGATTTAATGGAAAAACATCAGATATTTTTTGAAGGAAACGTTGAAAGTCGTGATTTATTTGATGGTAATATAGACGTTTTAGTCACAGATGGATTTACTGGTAATGTCTTTCTAAAGACTACTGAAGGAGTCTCATCCTTTATTTTAAAACAAATCCATAAGCGATTCTTGAAACAAGATCTGTCAGAAAAAAATGAATCTTTTAAAGAGCTTGAAAAGTATTTAGATTACGAGGAATATCCTGGAGCTTTATTAATCGGTGTGGACGGGGTTGTTGTTAAATGTCATGGATCTTCTTCTATGGTCGCCATGCTCAGTGCAATAAAGGGTGCCTATTCACATGTTAAAAGTGACATTGTACCGCAAATTAAAAGACACTTAGAAAACTTTCATAAATTAATTTAAAAAATAGAATGACAGAACCAAAAATTTCAGCACTTGTATTAGCCTATAATAACGAAAATGAAATAGAGCGTTGTATTAAAAGTTTAGCCTTTGCTGATGAAGTCGTATTGCTAGATTCGTTTTCTAAGGATCGAACTGTTGAAATAGCTAAAAAACTCGGAGCTAAGGTTTATCAGTATCCTTTTACAACGTTTGGAGCTTTGAGAAATCAAGCCCTAACACATGCCTCTCACGACTGGGTTTTTAGTCTAGACACAGATGAAGTTGTTACTCCAAACGTCATTAATGAAGTCAAAGCAATTACAAAATCTTTGAAAGCTCATGATGTATATTATGTGCCAAGAAGAAACTCAGTATTTGGTAAGACTATTAGACATGGGGGCTGGTATCCTGACTACAGACAGCCTCAGTTTTTTAAAAAAGAAGCCATGACTTACAACGATAAAGATAATGTGCATGAGGGGTTTAATATAAAAGGAACCAAAGGGTATCTAAAAAACTATATCTATCAATATCCCTTTGACACACTTCAACAATACCTTCAAAAAATGGAGAGATACTCTTCATTAATGGCGATAAGAATGATCAATGAAGGGAAAATTTTTAAGACTCATAATTTGATTTTAAATCCTTTTGTAGCTTTTTTTAAACGCTACTTTATCAGTGGAGGCTTTTTAGATCGCACTCGTGGTCTTCTCATGGCTAGCCTTTATGCCTACTATACCTTTTTAAAATATGCAAAACTTTGGGAACTCCATAAACAAGGCAAAAATCGAAAGTCAGATTAAGTTTCTTCTTTAAAGACTATGAAAAATTTTTCGATGACCTGCTGAAAAAGGCTTTTCGGAAGCTTTATCTGCCAGTACCCATTGATAATCAGGTAAGTTCAAAGGTTCTTTTAGAAAGATTCGAAAAGGAAAAAGTGTGACACGATGATGGGTGAAGCTATGAGTAATCACAGGTAGTTCTTCAACTTGCGTGGAGGCTTTATCAAGAAAATCAGTGAGAATACCCTCTTTTTCAATAGCCTTGTGGCTTTTCAATGAAACCTCTCTATAGGGGAATTCATACAGATCTTGCATCAATCCCTTAGATCGCTTGCCCAACATCATAGATTTTTCAAAATAGAGCACGAAAACTGCCCGATATAAAAGTGTTATTTTTTTCCGTTTAGGTTTAACAGGCAGAGATGTGCTTTTACCAAGAAGCTTAGCTTTGCACTCATCTTTAAGAGGGCATTGAGCGCAATTTGGATTTTGTGGGGTGCATACTAAAGCGCCAAGTTCCATGAGAGCCTCATTAAAAATCCAAGGCTTGTAACTTGGCAAAACTGTTTCAGCAATGCTTTCCAGCATTTTATGATTTTGAGAGACAGAGAAATCCAAGTCTAAGGCAAAAAAACGAGCAAAAACACGTTTTACATTCCCATCAATAAGGATGCTTTTTAGGTGAAAAGCAAAGCTTTGAATAGCTCCTTTTGTATAAGGACCAATACCCTTAATTGATAATAGATCTTCTGTCGAGGATGGGAAAATACCCCCAAATTTAGAGAGGATCTCTTGTGCTCCTGCATGTAAGTTTCTAGCTCTAGAGTAATATCCCAAACCTTCCCAGAGTTTAATAACTTCTTCAATTGGGGATTGTGCCAGGGAGCTAAGTGTTGGGAATTTGCTCATCCAGTTGTTGAAATAGGGAAGTACTGTTGTCACCTGTGTTTGCTGAAGCATTATTTCAGAAACCCAGATAGCGTAGGGATCTGTCGTTTCTCTCCAAGGTAGCGATCTTTGGTTTTTTAAAAACCAAGAGGTGAGTTTTGAAGTAGGAAATGAATAGTTAGTCACAATCAATAGTCTTGAGCGAGAAAGAATAATCCAATTCTAAAGGACTTGCAAATAAACGTTCTACATTTTTTTCGTTGCATTGATGTAAAATGTAATAGGATTTTGAATAAAAGGTGTCTTGGTCCCATGAAACTTGACCCGAAATATCACCATATAACTTCAAAGAATCAAAATCGGTACCTCGGTGCGACGGCACTTTAATTTCTAGTTCTTGATCAAAAAAAATCTCAGAACCCTTTTTTTGAAGAGCTAAATTAGGCGAAAGAGTGAGCTTAGATTCTAGCGGGTAATACAGAGAAATTTGAAGTATATTCTTGTTTGCATCGTAGCGCTTTGGAACTAAAATGGCTGAGACAAGCTGCTCTAAAAGAGCTTCACTTACGTAATCATTCAGGCCTGAGGTGAGTTCTAAAATTCTTAAAAAATCTTCGGATTTTTTTTTAATTGAACAATCAGGATTTAACTCTATTAAAAAAGGATGGTTAATTAACTCCTTGAGTGCAAAACCTTCATAGGTATCATCTTTTTGATTGTCTGTATCAATTTCAAGAAGCTGGTTTTTATATAAACCTTTACCTCTCATTCGTTTAAATATAATTGAATAAATAGCATGGTCCGCATTTTCTACCTGAAATAAAAAATCTATTGTCTGGTGCCAAGAAAATGAGAACAAATCTTCTGCACTAGATTTGATGATGGTTTCGCTTTGATAATAAAGAGGAGGTTGTTTTTCTGCCATGAGAGCTGAGCTCAGCATCAATGAGAGCAGAATGAAACAAACCCTCATACAAGCATCCAAGAAAAAGAGGGATTTAAAGTTTCTTTGAGACGGTCTCCATTTTCATATCCCAATTCTCGAAAGAAAATATTTAATGGATCATCCATCTGATGCAAGAAGATGGCTGAGACATGGGTATATAAAATAAAGAGGTAGGCTCCTTCCGATTTCGGATATCTAAGGTAAAAATCTGTATCTATCTCAAAAATAATTCCATTCCCAGGTTTTGTGGGGAAAAAGGGGTTTTCTTGCTCAGAAGAAGGTTTAAGGCAAATGCAAAGGCCGCATGTAAAGTCTTTAATGCAGCTTTTTCGGTATAAAAATGAGAAGTCATCCGAGTAGCACTTGGAACTAATAAATTGTGAAAAACCAAAACGCAGCTTCTCAGTTTCCATTAATTGTCCCGTGACCTTCGCTAATCTTTTAGAGGTTATAATAGGCTTCAATTCATCGTGCTCTCTCCAAAGATCAAAACCTTTTTGAAGGGAATGTGAGGATTCATAGGCATCAAATTTATTTTTGAATGTTGTTAAAATAGAGCGTATTTCACTCTCTTTTAAGAGATTTTCAAATTCAATTTGATGGTTTTGTCTGAAGTAAGCCAAGTGGCTGGAGTCAATTGAAATGGACATCGTAAATTTATGTTAAAAAGAAATAATAAATAACATAAAATACTATTAAATTGTAGTTATTTTAGATTAAATAAATTGATATATGCTTGATTTAGAAATGTTAAAAGAAAAGCTCGTTTATCTAGAAGACATTATTGGGTATTCGTTTAAAAATAAAGATTTTCTTATACTGGCTTTTGTTCATAGTTCCTACCTTAATGAAAACCAAGCAGTTGCTACTGTCAGTAATGAGCGATTGGAGTTTTTAGGTGACGCTGTGCTAGGTCTAATTATTGCTGACTATCTATATAAGGGTCTTCCTGAAAAATCAGAGGGAACTCTATCACATATTAGGTCGCAACTGATTGAATCCACCTCTTGTGCTAAATATATTGAAAAGCTTCGATTAGAAGATTATTTGCTTATGGGAAAAGGTGAGAAAAAGAACTTTATACTCCAACCCAACCCCTCTATTTCTGCGGATCTCTTTGAAGCCCTTGTAGGAGCCATTTATCTCGATGGAGGCGTAGATTGTGCAAAAAGGTTTATTTTTAATCACTTTGACTCTGAAATAAGAGAAATAATTGAGAACCCAGTAAAAAACTGGAAAGCAGAACTTCAAGATTATACCCAAAAAACATATCAAAAAATACCTATTTATAAAGTGATCGAAGAAGAGGGTCCCGATCATAATAAAACTTTTCAAATTTCAGTTTTTGTAGATGACATGATTTTAGGAAGTGGATATGGTTCGTCTAAAAAGATTGCCCAGCAAGCAGCTGCTTGTGAAGCACTTTCAAGATTGAACCTATCTGAAGCTCAGGAGTAGTTATGTCCAAACAAAAAACAGTTTGGAGTTGCATAGATTGTGGGCACATGCAGCCCAAATGGTCAGGGCAATGTCCTTCCTGCTCAAGATGGAATGTCTTTCACCAAGAAGTAGAGCACAGTCAAGTAGAGGCTCGTTTCAAACCTTCCTCATCAAAAATAACAAAACCTGTTTTACTCAATGAAGTGAAATCTGACGAAAGCATTCGTAGACAATCAAAAAGTCCTGCTTTCGATCGATTATTGGGAGGAGGCCTCGTTTGTGGGTCATTAATTCTTTTAGGAGGAGATCCAGGGGTTGGGAAATCAACACTCCTATTACAAGTAACCTCTCAGTATGCTCAAAATGGCTTGAAAGTCTTATACATTTGCGGCGAAGAATCTATAGAACAAGTCTCATTAAGAGCTAAAAGGCTCAACTTGCAAGCTGAGGGACTTTTTTTATTGGCAGAGACAAATTTGTCTGTTGTGAAACAACATATTGAAAAGATGAAACCTGATTTGGTAATTGTAGATTCTGTACAAGTCGTCTACAAAAGTGAACTGCCTTCTTTACCAGGCTCTGTCACTCAGGTGAGAGAAGTCACAATTGAATTGATGTATTTAGCTAAAAGTTTGGAAATTTCAATTTTTTTGATTGGCCATGTTACTAAATCTGGAGAGATTGCAGGGCCTCGTATTTTAGAACACTTGGTGGATACTGTTTTGTACTTTGAAGGTGACAAGCAATATCACTATCGTATTTTGAGAAGTGTTAAGAATCGCTTCGGCTCTTGTGATGAAATAGCGATTTTTCAAATGAACCCCCAAGGCCTTGAAGAAGTAGATAATCCCTCCGAAATGTTTTTAGATGAGCGTAACTCCCAGATGCATGGCTCAGCCATTGTTCCAACTATAGAGGGATCTTGCCCTATCCTCGTAGAGGCGCAAGCTTTAGTCACTCCTTTAGCATACAGCGCTCCTACCCGCAAGTGCATGGGCATAGACCCAAATAGACTCGCTCTTTTACTTGCGGTTCTAGATAAAAAGATGGGTTACTCTCTTCAAAGATATGATGTCTTTGTAGCATTAGCTGGAGGAATTCGTATACAAGAGCCCGCTCTTGACTTAGGTGTTCTTATGGCTATAACTTCTTCTTATAGAGAAAAAAAAATAGACTCTCATCAAGTCATTATTGGAGAGGTGGGTTTAGGGGGAAATATCAGGCGTGTGGCGAGAATAGAAAAACGACTCAACGAAGCGAGGCGTATGGGATTTACTAGTTGTATCATCCCAAAGGGAAACTTCAAAGATCTTCCACAAGACATTTTGCATTCAATGCAAGTACATGCTATTGATTTTGTAAATGAAGCCATTGAAAAATGTTTTGGAAGAGAATAATATGCTTATCACAGTAGGCTCTAGATCTTCGAGGCTAGCTATAAAACAAGTTGAAGAAGTCTTTTTTGGATTAAGATACCATTATCCCAGTTTGAAATTCATATATAAATGTTGCCAGACAAAAGGTGATAAAGATCAAAAAACATCATTGAAAGATTTAGGAAATAGTGACTTTTTTACAAAGGAACTAGATCACTGGTTACTAAGTAAAAAGTGCCAGGTTACTATTCATTCAGCAAAAGATTTACCAGAACCTCTTCCTAAAGGACTTAAGTTAATCGCAATTACTGAAAATAAAAATAATGAAGATGTTCTCGTTTTAAAGCGAGGATGCGATACTTCCCGAATTTTTTCCAAAGGCTTTAAGGTCGGAGCTTCATCGCTTAGAAGGGAAGAGGGAATTAAAAAACTAGCTTCTTCCATTCAAGTTTTAGACATAAGAGGAACCATTGAACATCGATTGAAGAGAGTCGCTCAAGGGGATTTAGATGGTGTAGTGATCGCAAAAGTGGCTCTTTTACGCCTTGGATTTACAGACTTAAATTGCATCCCTCTTAATATTCAAACACCTCAGTACCAAGGAAATTTAGCCATTATTGCGCGAGAAGATGATCTAGAGATGGAAAAAATCTTTTCATCTGTTGACGTGCGCTTGAACAAAAAAAGCTTGTACTTTGGATTGAACGCCAGTCGTTTTTTAACAAATGGAGCTGTGACACACTATCCATTAATAGAAATTAAACCAAAGCCTGTGAACTGTTTTCAAGCAGCGTTATGCGATTTTTTGAGATCGACACATGTTTTGTTTACTAGCCAAAAAACAGTCGAATTATGGTTAGATTTTTTAGAAACGTACAAAAATGCAGGTGTCTTTTTTGATAATAAAAAGGTGATCGCTATTGGGGCCAATACAGCTCAACTTTTAATCAAAAGAGGCATTTTAGTCGATTATATAGCCTCTAATGAGTCTCAAGAGGGGGTCATTAGCTTACTTAATCAACTTAAAGGATTAAAAAGAGGATTCGTTTTCTATCCTAAATCTGCCAGAGCTAGGCCCAAACTATGTCAATTTTTTAAAGAAAACAGAATTTCATTTGAGGCTGTTGATCTTTATAACACAAACCTCATTGCTCGGACACCGACTCCAAATATAGCCGATTTTGATGAATTAGTTTTTACAAGCCCCTCATCGGTAAAATCTTTTTTTGAAACATTTAAGCTTCCTCAAAAACAAATTAATTATGTCTTTAAAGGGAATATTACGGCCAGTTATTTTAAAAAAATGATTTTATATTATAAAGAACGCGTCTTTATTTGATCTTTATTTTTTCCTCTTATAATTAGCTTTCACTTAAGTTAAAAACATAGGGAAATTATGTTGGATCGAATCAATAATAAATCATCTGATTTTACTCCTTTCAAATGTACTCAAATGGATCTTGATGAAGGATTTG
The DNA here is from genome assembly GCA_022601335.1 of Chlamydiota bacterium. Lineage (GTDB taxonomy): Bacteria > Chlamydiota > Chlamydiia > Chlamydiales > JAAZZY01 > JAJACV01. The sequence goes on from JAJACV010000049.1 coordinate 71,101, forward strand.
TTCAAATAAATTATGCTAATGAACAATCTATAACAACAAATGTTGAAGATGAAGGACTTGGAGAAATGAGTCCTGTAAAAGACTCAAGTGATTATATTCCAACATCCTATAAAGTTTATGATTTAACACATATTATTGGACGAGAGCTTACTTTAAATAGAGAAGATCCAGAACTACCTGAGTATAAACTGTATCACTCTGAGCCTCAAGTTGAAGACAATATGCATCCTTATCTAAAGACTTCTTTAGACTATTGCCAACCTATCTTTAAAGATCTGAAGTATGTTGCTAAAACAATTGTCACTCTAGCGCGCCATTGTTTGTATGAATCTAATTTTGAACTTTTACTCACTCTTCCTGACAATCCGGATAGAATTAGAGCTACTAAGGGTTCTCTATTTGGAACAGGTCTTTATTCTTTATCAAATTTTGCACCTAAAAAATGGTTTTTTAATTTCTTTAAACAAACTTGCATGGAAGGGGTTATTACAGGCTATTGGAGTCATGGTAATGCTGTGAAAATAGCTGAGAGAGTTCCGGGAATTTTGTTGGAGAAATGCCAAACTATTTTTTCTCAGTTTGATCAAAACATAGCCTCTGAAATTCGAAAAAGTGCTGCTATTTTAACAGATGATCAGTATTCGGATGTAACTTTCCTTGATGCGCATATAAAAACTCTAGAAAACCTTTTTTATGATTATAAAACAGAGGCTCTACAGGTTGAATTAAGTGCAAAAGGTTCTGGAAAAACAGCCATGAGAAAAGTGGCAGATGCTATTGATAATCTGCTTGAAAAGCATTTCTCTTCAGTAAGTATTCTGTCTTCACACCACTACTATAGAGTAGATGAACTCAAAATCTACCTAGAAGAAACTTTCAGTAGAATAGACCACTTTTCTGAAAAAGTTAGGGGAAGTTTTGAAAAAATTATTAAAAATAGATCCTCAAGTACGGATGTCACTACAAACAAAGTAGAGATGCAAAGAGAACGTGTTTATAAGTTAACAGAAGAATTGTGTAAGCTGACTCAAGAAAACCTTACTCAGTTGAACGAACTAAGGAATTTTGTTACAGACTTTGAGACACGGCGCGGATTATAAGTTTACTTGTAATCTCTTGTGCTGATTAAGACCTGTATTGAATATATATTCAATACAGGTCTTTCTATGTTAAAATAAAATCTATTTTAAATTCCTCGTTTTGACAAGATCTCGAAAACGCAGTATGTTGTGTGGTTGATTATTTATTTACTAAATGAGGATATTATGACCTTCACATTGCCCGAGTTACCCTATGACTATTCTGCTCTTGAACCTGCTATTTCACAGGAGATCATGGAGATTCACCACAAAAAGCATCACCAAGCCTACATTACTAATTTAAACGCGGCTCTTGAACAATATAAAGTCGCTGAAGAGAAACAACAGGTTGAAGAGATGATTGCCCTACAGAGCGCTATAAAGTTCAATGGAGGAGGATATGTGAACCACTGCTTATTTTGGAAAAATTTAGCACCTAAAGGGCAAACTGGAGAAATGAGCGGAGGCCTTAAAACAGCTATCGAACACTCTTTTGGATCCGTTGATAATATGAAACAAGAGCTTTCTAAAAAAAGTATTGCTATTCAAGGCTCAGGCTGGGGGTGGCTTGCTTTTAATATTCAAAAAAAATCTATTTGCATTGTAACGACACAAAATCAAGACCCCCTTTCAACGACCGGACATATACCTCTCTTGGGGATAGATGTTTGGGAACATGCTTATTACTTACAGTATAAAAATGTGAGACCTGACTATGTAAAAGCAATTTGGGAAGTTATTAACTGGAATGAAGTAAACAAAAGATTTGAAAGTATTGCAGAAAAAGCATAAATATGAAATTTTAATTTAATATATTGAATTAAACAAGTTTATTAATTAAAATTAACCATTCCGGTTAGTTTAATAAAATAGGTGTTATGAAGTTGTTTTCAAGAAGTAAGCCCAAGATTAAAATTCAGGAAACCAAAAACGAAGGCTTTAATGGCTGGTTGAAGTGTAGCCATTGTAAAGAGCTTATTCATATCAAAGAACTTGAACAGAATGTAAACTGTTGCCCAAAGTGTGACTATCATTATCGTATCTCTGCTGTAGAAAGAATTCGCCTTCTCGCAGATACAGACACCTTTGTCGAAATGTACGAAGATATGAAGCCGTCGGATCCTCTGAACTTTGTAGACACCGAACCTTATAAAGATAGACTTGAGAAAGCTCAAAAAAAGACAGCTAGAAATGAAGGGGTGATCATCGGTGAATGTCTCCTCAATGGACAAGAAGTCGCTTTGGGGGTTATGGATTTTTCTTTTATGGGTGGATCAATGGGATCTGTTGTAGGCGAAAAATTGACTCTTTTAATTGAGCATGCCCTGAAAGAATGCCTGCCTTTAATTATTGTTTCAGCCTCAGGCGGAGCTCGTATGCAAGAATCTTCGCTTTCCCTCATGCAAATGGCTAAAACTTCAGCCGCTTTGACTAAATTAGGAAAGGCTTCTATACCTTTTATTTCCATATTAACGAACCCCACAACAGGCGGAATAACAGCTTCCTTTGCTTCTCTAGGTGATCTTATTATTGCTGAGCCAAAAGCTCTGATTTGTTTTGCGGGCCCAAGAGTTATTGAACAGACTATAGGAGAAAAGCTTCCTCCTGAAGCTCAAAAGTCCGAGTTTTTACTAGAACATGGAATGCTAGACTGTATTGTAAGAAGAAAAGATCTTAAAGGAAAAGTGAGCTCTTTTATTAGTTATTTGCACCAAGAAAAACTTCCAAAGAAAAAAAAGACTCGCTCTCTTGAAGCTGTAAAAAAGAATAAACTTGTGACATTAGAATCCACTTACAAAAAATAATGGAAGGCCCCATGAATGAAGTCAAAATTTTAATACGAGCCGAAGAAGGCGCTTCAGCTCCATACTATGCAACTGAAGGAGCTGCCGGAGCAGACATAAAGGCTTATCTTAAAGAAGACCTATCTGTTGAACCAGGCCACTCTGTTTTAGTTCCTACTGGACTTTATTTTGAAATTCCTGAGGGATATGAAATTCAGATTCGCCCAAGAAGTGGCTTAGCCTTCAAGCAACAAATAACGGTTCTCAACACGCCCGGTACTGTCGACTCTGATTATCGAGGAGAACTTAAAGTTATTTTAATAAACCATGGTAAGAAGCCCTTTGTTATCGCTCCAAATATGCGGATAGCCCAGCTCGTTGTAGCCTCGGTAACAAAAGGTCAATTTTTAGTAGTAAACTCTGAGCTAACAGAGACAACTAGAGGAGAAGGAAGCTTTGGTCACACAGGAAAGTATTAAATCGTCACGTTTAGATCTAAGCTCTTTAATGAAAATGGAGTCCGTTGCTTTTTTAGAAGCCACATCTCGAGATGAGGCTATAAAAGAGCTGATTCAAAGACTCTCGCAGGATCACAATCTTGTAAATGAAGAAGAATTTTTAAACGCTATTATGCAAAGAGAGAAAATTGCTTCTACAGGAATCGGAGTGGGTGTAGCTGTGCCTCATGCTAAACTGCCGATCTATGATGATTTTTTTATAGCTGTAGGAATTTTAAAACAAGGTATTGATTGGGGGGCAATGGATGAATTACCAGTAAAATTGATTTTTTTAATTGGCGGTCCAGATGATAAACAAACTCAATACTTAAACTTATTATCTCAGCTTACATTATATTTAAGAGATGAAGAAGTTAGAAAGAAATTGTTGACCTTAACTGCTCCAGAGCAGATGATACAAATATTTCAAACTTAAATAAATGAGAGAGCTTTTTTATGGATTTGTCGATAGAAGAAGTTTCCTTACTTCTGCAAGTCTCAGAAGATGTTATTAAAAAGTGGCTTGATGATGGTAAAATCCCCGGATATAAACTTCAAAATGAAATTAGATTTAACCGCGAAGAAATAGAAGATTGGGTCGTTCGATCTCATAATGAAGTGCAAATAGATACTTCAGAATTTAATCAGGGGACTCAGCAATTTAACCTTTATCGAGCTATTCATAAAGGACATGTCATAATAGATGTAGAAGGCTCGACAAAGCAAGCCCTCATTCAAAATACGGTCACTGCTATTGCCAAAGATTTGGACGTGAATCCACAGGGGCTTACAGACATGCTAATAGAGCGTGAAAACCTGATGTCCACAGCCTTAAACGAGGGTGTAGCACTTCCTCATACTAGAGATTTTTTGCTTTCAAAGGCCTATGATATGGTGACTCTTGTTTTTCCAAAAGAGCCCATAGAATATGGAGCTTTAGATGGAAAGCCTGTTCATTCTCTTTTCTTTTTGTTCGCTTGCGAGGGTAAAAGACATCTCAATTTATTAGCAAAAATAGCCTTTTTCTGTAACCAAAAGCAGCATATAGAGCTCCTTAAGCAAAAGCCTAATAAAA
>JAJACV010000005.1 GCA_022601335.1 Chlamydiota bacterium
AGCGATGAAACCTTTTTATAGAGAGAAAATTCAGCTAGCAAATTGAATTCAAGCTATTCTTAATTGAATCTTAATGGATGAAAAGTAAACTTTTGCTATTCTTTTAAAAAAAAGTAAAAAATTATTTATAGGGAGTACCATATTATGGCAGTTTTTGGATCAACATTGGCAAGAGGAGAGCAGCATTTGAGATATGTAGCAGGTTTAGAGGGAGGCCTGAGCCCTGTTACCTCTGATATACAAATGGAACTAAATAATGTGCGCTCACGCCCATTATCTCGTTTAGTCGGATCTATTTGGGATGGAGTTACCTCTACGATAACGTTTGGAGCCTTGGGTTCTGCGGCCTATCCCTTTATAAGTACAAATCTTAGAGCGTCTATAATGGGAGCTACTCGAGGAAAAATTTGTGGAGTTTGTAAAGAAAATGCTACTAAATTGACTGAGCTTACAAAATGGATTTCAGGAAATTACGGAAACTTCGTAGCTTCGAGCTGTGACTTTATAGATAGTTTTGGGATTCCTTGTAAAGTATCAAAAGACGGTTTTGCCTCTTGGATTGGTAAGAAAGTAAGCGGACTCGTCAGCCTAGTGACGACCCATCTAGATGCTACAGCACAAGCCAGTAAGTGTTCTAGCAATGCGAAGGAATCACTGCTGTTATGTCGTTTAACAAATTATGCAGGTTCCGTTGTTAAAACAGCTGAAACTTTGATTAATCATGAGTATGCGACTTATGCCTTTGCAGCATCAGCTGCGGGTTTAACGCTTTGGAGTCTGGTGAGCGACCTTGATTTACCTGCAAAATCAGAGCAAAAAGCTATCGAACTTTTATCTGAAAAGTACGACCAGATTTTAGAAGCTCTTCAAAACAAGAAAGAAGAGGCTAAAACTGATTATTTAGCTAAGATAGACCTAAAGGATGTGGCTGAAGGGTTGATCCATAACGAATCGATCATGTCTGGGCAAATGAAAGATTTAAACTTGCCAAGCTTAACACAAGGAATCGCGAACAAAATGATTCAGCCAATTGTTAATCTGGCTAGAGAAGTTTTATCTACAGAAACAACGGCAAAGAGGGGAGTGGCTCATTCTCGTGATTAATTTCTGATTTTTTTAGAATGTTTTCTAAAAAAATGGAGAAGGTCATGGGTTAAGCGGAAAGGATGACCCTAATTACGATTATCGACGTTTTTTTCCTCTTTGGTCTTTCAAGTTTGCGCAAAAGCATTTGCGCAAACTTGACAAAGCAAAAAAGTCCGGTTGAGACATGTTTATAAGTGCTTGCTGAGTTGCATTATTCAGTTGACCTAAGCAAATCTTTGGCAAGGTCTTGAGCCTTTGGACTCAAAGCCTTACCGCCTAGCATTCTTTCAATCTCTAAAACTTTTTGTTTTTCATTCAACTTAGCTACTAGAGAAAGGGTTCTATCCTTTTCTTGCTTTTTGCTGATTTGGTAATGATGGTCTGCGTAGACGGCCACCTGTGGTAGGTGAGTAATGGCAATAATTTGTTTAGAGGCGCTTAAAGTCTTTAAAAGCTGTCCTATTTTGGGTGCTGTTTCTCCACCAAGGTTGGCATCAATTTCATCAAAAATGAGTGTGGGTGTTTCATCTTTTTCAGCAAGTAAGACTTTTAATGCTAGAAGAACGCGTGAGAGCTCGCCTCCGCTAACTTTATCTCGAAGAGACGTTTTCTTCTCTCCAATATTAGCTCTTAAGAAAAATTCGATTTCTTCAGCTCCGTATTCGTCAGGCTCTTTGGGTGTCAGTTCGATATGAAAAAGAGCATTTTTTAGATTGAGATTTTCAAAAAGATTAATAATCTTCTCTTCTAATACAGGTTTTGTACGAGTGCGTGCTTTACTTAAAAGTTTAACCTCTTTCTCATAGTTAGTTTGAGCCTCTTGAATCATTTCAGTAAGTTGACTTTTCTGATTATGCAAAGAACCTTGAGCGTTAAGCTTTACTGAGAGATCCTCCCTATAAGCTATAACGTTTTCTAAAGTAGGTCCATATTTTTTCTTTAAATGGTTTAATAATTTCAGTCGCTGATCAAGGGCTTCAAGTCGCTCAGGATCTTCCGAAATTTGATCTTTGTAACTGAGCAAAGAAGAAGAAACCTCTTTTAGTTCTTCTAACGCATTTTGGAAAGACTCCACCATAGAGTGCAATTGAGAGTCAGAAGAAGAAAACTTTATAAGTGTTTTTAAATGATTATTTAGAAGAAATAAAATAGACGGATCTGCTTCTTGTATGCTATCTGTCGCCTCTTGCAGCGCTTGAATGAGGTCCTGAGCTTGAGAGAGGTTTTGATACTCATTGAAGATAAGCTCCTCTTCGTTGAAAGCAGATAGCTTTGCAGATTCAAGCTCTTCGTAATCAACCTGCCATCGATGGCGCATGATCTCAGAATCCTGCTCCTTTTTTTCTAGCTCTTTCAATTTTATTTTCAAATTTTGAAGAGATTTAAAAAGAGTCGAAACCCTCTGAGAGATTTTAGTAGATTGGCTATAAAGGTCTAAAAGAGTTCTGTGAGTGTCGAGATCAAAGAGTTGTTGAGTTCCATGTTGAGAGACAATATCTATAATAAAAGGAGCTATTTTCTTTAAAAGGTGTAGAGGGACCCACTGACAGTTGACTAAGATGCGACTTTTACCGTTTGATTTTAAGATTCGCTTGATGACTAAGTTTTCATCCGCCTCAATCTCTATATCCGCATCAGAAAGAATATCGTATACTTTTGAGCTTTCAGGAATCTCAAAAAAAGCCTCGATAGAAGCTTCTAATTCACCTTTACGAATGATTTGAATGTCTAGTCTTGATCCAAGAATAAGCGAAAGCGCTTGTAAGACAGCTGTTTTACCCGCACCTGTTTCTCCAGAAAAAACATGGAATCCCTTTTGAAACTCCAATGTTTCTGACTGAATCAGAACAATATTTTTTATTTCTAACTTCTTTAACATTTAACTTAAGACTTCTTTATAAGTCTGAAAATGCTTTTTACAAACTTTTTCTAAACCCTCAGGTCCCAATTTTTGACCTATTTTACGACCCACTTCTTTGGTAAGTGCTGAAGCCCCTTTTGGTAATTCAAACCCAATCTCTTCACTTAAACGCTCCATACTTTCTAAAAAAGCTGAACGAGCTAAGATGGCGGATGCTGCAACGACTACATCTTCTTCTGCACGAGGATGAATATTTAAGCAAAGGTTTTGTACTTTTTTTTCTACTGCAGAAGAGATTAATGTCTTAGACGCAAATTGGTCAATAGTGACTTGTGAGCATTTTGATTTCCCAACCATTTGTTCAATCACTGCGGCATGTGCCCAGGCTAAAAGAGTATTTAAATTTCTAAACTTAAAGTAAAGTTCGTTATATTTTGGAGGGTGAATACGAAGGATATGATGCGAAAATTCTTGTTTAATCGTCTTGGCAAATGCAATTGTTTTTTTATCAGAGAGTTTCTTATTATCTTTAATGCCAATCTTCAGCAACTTTAAAATACCCGCCTCATCTGCGTAGACACCCGCAACACACAAGGATCCAAAAAAATCTCCTTTTCCAGCTTCATCTGTTCCTATATGAGGTGTCTTGTTTATGTATTGTTCAGGGTTTGTAAAGATAAAGTTTTTTAAAATTTCAGGCTCTAAATAAAACTCAATGAACTCTTGCATCTCTTTACCTTGTACCATGAGTTTTCCTGATTGGTATAAAGAAACCGAAACCCCTTTTTTCTTTCCGCTAAAAAGAGTATAAGGAGGCTTGGAAAGCGAAAAGCCAAAACCTATAAGGTCCTGTTTGAGTTTTTCAGATAAATTTAAATCGATGTTTGCAACAAAACAAGATGCTTTTTTTTCGTTTTTTGACATAATGCGTTTTAAAATTTATATAAAATTAGTATAGACAGTATCAAAAAGAGATAAAAATTGCATTAGCAATTTGATGAAAAAATAGAGGTTCTAATGAACGAGGCGTTAAAAAAAACAGGGGAAATGTTCAAAGAAAGGAGAGGTGAGCGTAATTTATCTCTTAAAGAAATTGAAACAGCCACTTCAATTCGTATGAATTATTTGAAAGCAATTGAGGAAGGAGAGCTGTTTAATTTAATCTCTCCAGTTTATGCCAATGGCTTTACAAAACAATACGCTCAATTTCTAGGACTGGATGGAAATCGGATTCTAAAAGAACAAGCGGCAAACTTAAAAGGGATTAAGCAGGATTTTGCTTATGGGTTAGGGACGTTAGAAGTAAGACCCACTCCAGGCCAAGGTATGAAATGGTTTCCAAATTTTATGTGGATAGCTGTTGGATTTGTAGTGATTAGTTGTGCTTGGTTCTTTGCTAAATATCTGGGAGTAATTAATTGACTTCTCTACTTAAAATAGGAAGTTGGCTCTCGCTTTTTGTGAGAGGCCTTTGTATGGGAATTGCAGACTTAGTCCCAGGTGTGTCTGGTGGAACGGTTGCTTTTGCTCTTGGAATACACCCAGATTTGTTAAGAGCTTTGAAAACCTTAAAGTTATCGGCCATCAAGCACCCCAAAAGCGTTGCTTGGTTCCTTTTATCTGCCATTTTATGTGGAGTCCTTACAAGTCTTGCATTAGGTTCTCATTTGATTTATTACCTACTCAACCAGCCCGTTTATCAGAGTCTTTTAAGAGCTCTTTTTCTAGGATTAATAGTTGGCTCTATATTGTACTGCATTAAAAAAGTAGGTTCTTGGTCCTTTACAAGGGCGTTGAGTCTTGTTTTTGGAGTTTTAATAGCTCTTTCTATCTCAGTTTTTAATCTTAAATTTACTGAAACAAACTCTTATAGTGTGCCGATGCAACTTGATCTGCAATCAACTTCCTCAAATGGGTTTATAAATTATGACGATCAATCTAAACAGTTGACGGATGTTTCATTGTCTCATGTAAAGGCCTTATTAAAAGACGGGTATATTGAACCCAATACTTGGATATATAATCAGCAATTTGAAAAGTATGTGCAAGTTGAAAGCTGTATGGATTTTGCTACTAACCAGTATTTTGACTTTAAGTTAATTCTCTGCGGCGCCCTAGCTATTTGTGCGATGCTTTTACCCGGAATTTCAGGAAGCCAAGTGATGCAAATGTTTGGTTCTTATGAATTGATTATTGAAGCAATTACTCTTTGGACTAAACAATTAAGTACAGGATCCTTTATTAATCCTTCCTTTTGGGTTCTCTTTAATGTGGGCTTAGGGATTTTATTGGGGATAGCTACTTTTTCAAGATTTTTTATTTTCTTATATCGTAAATATTATTACGCGACGCTTTCTCTTTTAGTGGGCTTTATGTTCGGCTCTCTTCCGACTCTTTGGCCCTTTTGGAGCCTGAGTTACAGAGTTCATATGAGCCAGTCTGGGGCTAGACTTGTTTTAGAGCGCCTAAATCCTTTGCTGCCGAATGTACTGACCCCTCAAACTTGGCTTGTTTTCTTAATGATATCTCTCGGTATTAGTATCCTACTTCTTTTAGAGCGTATTGAAGCAAAAAAACAAGACATTGATTTAGTAGCATGAATAGCATCGTTGTTTTGCTGCCGGGGCTTTTTGATATTCCTCTCAAAACGCTCGGTGGAAGCACCCCTCTTGAAAAAGCAAACTGTCCCAATCTAGATGAAATAGCTCAGTTGGGACAGTGGATTAAAGTAGAGCCTCCAATAGGGGGGCTTGAAAATTCTCTTTTAGAATTATTTGGTTTAGAAAGTAGCAAAACTCACTTAAGCCAAAGCTCTCTTGAAGTTTACTCCAAAAAATGCCCCTTTAAGTCAAATCAATGCGCTTTTTTATTTCAGCTGATCTCTCTTTATGAAGATCAAGTGATCTTAATGGATAAAGATCTATTAAAAGAGAGTGAATTGGCTCTTTTTTGTGCTGACTTAAATGATTATTTTGGTTCCTGGGCTCACTTTATTCCCCTGGGGAATTCAGGGGGTGTTTGTATTATAAATGAAATGTATGAATCGACAGAGTCTTTAAAAATACCTGCAGATTTTATGGGGTTAAAATATACGCAGCTACTCCCTGCTTTTTTTAAAAAAAATAGACGACTTGAGAAGATAGAAGAACTTCATCGTTTTTTAGAGAAGCATTCTTTGAATTTAGTCCGGCAAGATTTTGAAGAATCTGTGTGTAATGGTCTTTATTTTTATGAAGCAGGAGCTCCCTTAAACGCCATTGTTTCTAAAGAGTTCTATAAAAGATTTTGCCTCTACTCACCCAGTTCGCCCTCGCAAGGGCTTTCAAATCTTTTACAAATAAAACAACTGCAGATACAAAACCCATCGCCCCTACTCTATTTAGAAGAGCTTATTTCTCTATCCCAAGAAGCTCTAAACAATCACAAAACTATTGTTTTAGAGTTGCATGAAATTTTAGAGAGCACGCTTCACGGTAATTTATTAGAAAAGATTAAACGTATTGAGTATTTAGATCGCCATTTATTGGGTCCATTAATGGATTTATGCAAAGCAAGCCATACACAGTTGATTGTGTCTCCACTTAAGCACTCAAATACTCAAACAAAAACTCTCACAGAGGGCTCCGTGCCTTGGATTGTTTTCAATCCAAGGCATAGAAAAGCGTTAGAACCTATTCTTTCTCTTAAAGAATCGGAGCTCAACAGAATTAAGGGTCATTTTACGATTAGAAGTTTAGCGGCTCAATTTTTGTATTGAGGTCTACTTTTTGTTCAGCATCTTCATGATAGCGCTGTAGGGTGAGAATCGGTAGTTTTTATCATAGAGACTGGCTAATGTTAAAATTGTAAATCCAGCAAAGAGAAACAAGCCAAACCAGGGAGTTGCAGATAGTGCTAGAGCCTCAATTACAAATCCTTGCAACAGAAAGAAAGCAAAGCTTGCCCACCATCCAATGGAGACCCATTTTGTAAATACTTTAGAATTTATTTTCATGCTCTCATGCCTTAATATTAACTTATTGTTAGCCATTTAATTCTTTGAAAAAGGAAGTATAAAACACTCCCTTTTTCAAAACTTATATGGCTCTATTAACCACTACTTGCTTTAGCTGATTATGCATCAGTAGTAGGAGGAGGAGGAGGAGGAGGAAAATCCACGTCATCATTCCCAGCAAGTTCTTCTTCAGTAGGAGGTGGTGGTGGAAGTTCTTCAGGATTTAGGTTTTGAGGAACATCATTATTCACTTCAGTATTATCATCTCCATTATTTGGTTTTTGAGGAACAACATTATTTACTTTAGTATCATCCTCCTCTTCAGTATCACTCTCCCACTCAGAGGCGTCACAACCTTGAACCTGCTCGTCATTACCCTGAACTGCATCCCTTCTTTGTGTGATCTTACTACTCATAAGTTCCTCAAAACTCTTAGGTTCCTGATTTTCTTGTTCATTTTTCGGTTCTGGTTCTGGTTTAGCTTGTTCTTCACTACTTTTAATACTCTTCAATGGTGTGCCCTTTCTGATAGAGGCGAGCAAGTCGAATCTACCAACAGCAGGAGTATTTGGGTTAGTAGTTATCACTTTACCTTTACCTTGAGGAGTGGTTGGTACTTTAGAAGCAGCATTATTTGAATTCGGAGTAGTATTTTCACCCGGAGGAGGCAGAGGCGGAGCAGGAGGTATGCTGCTAGGCATAGGCTTAGTTTGATCCTGAGTCTGATCCTGAGGCGTAGGAGGAGGCA
>JAJACV010000050.1 GCA_022601335.1 Chlamydiota bacterium
AACGTACAAAATTCTATTCCAAACAATCCATTTGACCTTTGGTGAAGAATTTGAAAAACATAGAAGAAAAACGGCTCAGATAACCGTTATGATATGAACAAAACAAGAGCTAGAGAAGTATTTACTGAATATGGCAAAAAGGCAATTTTAAAATATGTAAAACCTGGGCCTCCTTCAGAAGCAAGCCTTTTCTTAGAGTCCTTCTTTAAAAAAACATATTAAAAATCTAACTAGAGAAGCCATTATACTCAATTAGGTCATAGAGATAGAACACATGCACGATATCCCCAAGCTAGAGAATTTGGAACAAATGGGGAGCCTATTAGAGATATAGATTTTACAGATCATTGTAGACCTGAAAACCACCCTTTACCTCATCAACACACCCACGATGAAAATGAAACTGGTGGAACTAAAAAAAGAAACCCCATTGCTGAAGAAGTACCTGAATTGAATAATGAATAATATTAAGAGAATAGAAATACGAGATCTAGCGAATAATTTTTTAATTGACCTGCCAGACATTTTAAGAATAGTTCCAAATAGAGAAAAGTTTTATTGGGGCCTATTACCTTTGTATGACCCAATGGGTGTGTATGGAGATGCTCAAAATATATCAATTGCAATACAGAATCAAATATCTGAAAAGAAATTTGCTTTAATCAACTGGGAAGATCTAGAGGTTTTGGCTCAAGGTGTACGTCAATTCATTGATTTTACTCTCATAGGTTGTAAAGATCCAAAAGCCTTGAAATCTTATAAAACCAGAGATGAAATCGTAAGAAATTGCGATATAGTGATTATTATGTTTGACACATGCTGGTGGGAAATTTCGTGCCTAGATAAAAAACTTATTAAGAAGTTTATAAATGAGTTTAAGCAAGTTAAAATCATTGGATGGGGCAAAGGCACAAATTTCACTACATAGCGCACAACAAGCTTCATGGTATAAGTTTGTATACACCTATAAACCGACATTGAGCAGTTTGAAAAATCAATTTTCAGATTTAATTTTTTGGTCCCAAGGCGAGCATTTTTTTCTTAGCTTCAGCTAACACCTCTAAGGCTTCATCTAATTTGAACTCCCAGCTAGTGAGATTTGGATGGGGATAAAAATGTATTTTCATTTCTTCCTCTTCATGACTAATTTCAACCCAATACATATTGTCAAAAGTAATTTCTGCTACAAGATATTCTTTGTCAGGTCGGCTGGATAACAATATTTCAAAATTACCAATTTTCATATTTTTCCCTATGGTTCTAAAAAGACTACGCATTTTGCGCATATATGGGGCTACTTTTTTTCTGGGCGAGCCAATATATTTTCTAAAATTTGTTGCCCTTGCTTCTTGACATTCTCAATAAAAAACTCTTTAAGAGGGAAAATAGGATCTAGTAATATAGCACTTTCTCACTCATCTTCTTTAATTAGCTTTATTGCTCTAGGGTGAAAACCTTCCAAGTTTTGCTCATCGTATATACAAAGTGTAATTTCTCGATTATAGTCATTCGCCCTATCAGGAACATGTTCATGATTTAGTTTTTTCTTGCTAGTGATCAAACCATCCAAAGCATCCTTCATTTCTTGAGCTTCTTCACTTGTCAAATAAATGATTACGTTATTCACCTTTCTATCTTCATCTTCATTGTATATTCTCATATCATATCCTAGTTATGGGGCACATCTAAAGGATAGATGGGCCCCGATTTTACCCATTTACCATTAACCTTAGCCTCAACATGTGCATGCACATTGTTATGAGGACGTGTGATATTGAAGTCAAACCGAACACATCTTAATCCATCCTCAGATAAAAAAATAAGATCTCCGGCATCATTTGTAATTAGCTTAGATCCTCTACCGAGCCAATCAGAAATATGAGCCTCTAATTTTATTATATGAGAGGGATTTTCTAATTTTAGAACTTCTTTAAGATTTAAAGCATCTTCTGCGATTGCAAGGCCAATATTTTTCTTCACTGGAAGGACTTCTCCGATTACTGCCCCCCTTTCTGCTGCAAGTACTATGGCTCCTCTGACTTCTTGAAAACCATCCTTATAGCCTTGTGTATCAAACTTGACTAAGAAGTACCCCTATCTGCTTGGGATGCTAATCAGATAGGGGAGCTCCCGAGATCTCTTCTGTTCACTCATCAGTTCTCTTCATGCATGCCAGGTTCTTAGACCCCGCTGGGCCTGAATCTCCCTTGCGTTAACGGTATGATTCAGATGTTGGCTTCCACGTTATCAAGCGTGTCGCCCTCTCCGGGATTCATATATTTCGAGGCTCGATCACTTCACGCCACCTAAGGCATTCCGGCCTGCATGATTCGCCGCATACGCTCCGGAAAAACTCGTCACCAAGCTTCTCCGCAATGCTGGCTAAAGCATGAAATCGCTCTTTCTTTGCTTGCTGGACTTTCACCTGCAAGATCTGATGGTGCTAAAATACGTTCTCAATTGTTGCCTTATCAAATCAGGCTGTTAAAGGAGGTTTTAAGAGACCATGACTACTAAAAAAACTTTAAAATATTGTATGGATTTAAATTGGTCATTTATCATTGAGCAAGAGGAAAATAAGGGTCAAAAATATTTTATTATTCGTGTTAATGAGCTTCCTGGGATATGCACGGACGCTGAATCTGTTGAAGAAGGAATGGTACTTATTCAGGAAGCTATCAAAGCTGCGATTAAACTGTACTTAAAAAATGGTGAAGTTGTTCCTGAACCTATAAAAAAAGACAAATTTAAAGGTAACATAGCCTACAGAACAAGCAACTTTAGACACTATCAGCTTGCTAAGCTTGCAAGAGAACAAAATAAATCTATTAGCAAAACAATAGACTACTTGATCGATACTCACCCTAACCATCTTGCAATGTGAATATTTATTATCTTTTAAAGAAGGGGGAAAACCTTGTTTAAACCTCCAAAATAGGTAATATTAGATCAAAGGGAGCAAACAACCACGCCTACTAATTCTACAAAATTAACAATTGAAAGGCTTAAATCAGTGACTGCTGCTTTTTAGGACTAACCATTAAAGATCTTGTCTTGGGCTGCATTAGGGATAATGTGCTCTATAGCCAGAATAAACCAAATAATAACACTCTAAAAGTCTTTCGTGACACCAACTCTGGAAAAAATTTTAAGTCCTTCAAGTCAGCTGATGAATTTTTAAAGGATTTAGGGATTGATAATGGGACAGTTGTAAGCTAAGAATTTAAAAATCTAGAAAAAATATTCTATACAATAGAAACCGTTACTTTAAATCTATTCATATCTACTTATTCAATATTATGAATAGCACGCAGGCCTAACAGCTCTTCCTACGTATTCGCCAGAAGGAATTCCACCTTCAACTATCGAGAGTTTTTGACTATCCTTTGAGGATCTT
>JAJACV010000051.1 GCA_022601335.1 Chlamydiota bacterium
ACAAAAAAAACTGGATATTCTATACTAGAGCTATTCCTTAATCGAAACATAAAATTTATTCAATGACTCTTTATCCAATGACGTCTTATCCAATGACTCTTTCTCCCACTCCTAAAACGAAATATAAAATTGAGCTCACACAACTCGGCGAATTTGATAAACAGAAAAAAGCAGCTATGCAATTAGTGAAGGACTCTCCTTATGTGGGAAAAGTTTCTATCCAACATAAGACCTATTCCTCCTATTTTGAGGCCGTAAATAAAACAGCAGAAAGCGGAGATTTTGAGCCGCTTTGTGCTCTTCTCAAAGCACGAGAAACAGTACAAGACATCTTAAGGAACACTTCTGATCAACTAACTAATTATAAAGATGCCTATCAAAATCCATTTGAATTGAGAGCTATTTATAATCGATATCAGACTGATACTTCTTTTAAAAAACCTCTAAGAATAAATTATTTATACACCGAACGCCCTAAAAGTGATCCTTCTCAAGACTCTGTAAACTTTTGTATACCTGTATATGGAAACCTTACGAACACGCTGCTCTTTGCTTCCGAAGATAATATCTTGATAGATAGAATGGTAACAGATTTAGACCTTGCTTTATATAAAGCTGCAAAAAAATGCCAGACTCAATGTGTTCATATTTTGCTTCAATCTGGAGCTAACCCAGAATGGAGACCCGATACAGGTACTTCACATGGACAGACTCAAGGGACAAGTGCAGTAGACCAAAGTTTTAATAAAGATATCGATACACTCATAGAGCAGGCAGTGAAAAAGAATATACCGAAATGCCAATACCCAGATAAACTTCCCTCTCTTATAAATCTAGACATCGATAAATTTAATGAAGAAAAAAAGGAAGATATTTCTATATTAGAAAAGATGCCTTATACTGGCATGGCTACGTGCCAAAAAGATGGGAAAAGGGAATCCTCTTTTACCACATTGATTCATGATGCATTTAACGAAAATGAAGAGAACTGTTATTTGTATGTCACTGAATGTTTAAAACAATGGGATCCTATCTGGAGTGTACAAAATAAATTCTTTTTAGAGACTTTACTAACATCAATTAGAAAAGATTACATTAAAACAGCAACACTACTACTGGAAAAAGGTTGGCAGGGCCAAAAAATAAATGATAAGTGTTGGATAGGCTGTATGGTACCATCCAATGAAACCCCATACGAGTCTGCTAGATCTGATAATATGCGAACACTTTTAGTGCAATATGGCGCTAAAAGACCAGATACAATTCATCAAAATTCAAGTAATAAGCCAACTACTATAAAACAGGAAAATTTATTACAAAAAACAACAACTCAAGTTCAACATTCATCTGTTGAGATAGATCCAACTCAACAGAATTCAGATACTCAAAGTAATTTATCACAAGATGAATTTGATGATTTCACTCAATGTCAAACCTTACAATGTTCGATCTTATAGTGTCTATTGTTACAAAATATGAGCTTGATTCAGAAACCATCTTTCATATTTACCAGCAATTTCAATTGCTTAAGGTTAACTGATGCGTAATAAAAACATCCAACCTTCTCAAATTTTTTTGCTCACTTCTGTCAGATCATAAAATACAAAGCCTATTTTTTGAAGCCATCACTCAAGAAGTTTTAAATGTTCAGCAACAAAACTCAGATGGATCGATCTCCTACCATTGTCATATTTTAGAAGTTCTTGCTAAAAAAAATACCTAGAAGTGTAACAACTCATTGAGTCTATTTATTTACTTCAGATCAACTTTTAAATGTGTTAATCTTTTTTAAAAAAAAGGCAACCGGATGACTTCATCTAAAATTATTGGGACAGGCTCTTATCTTCCTGAAAAAGTTTTAACTAACTCTGATCTAGAAGGTCTGGTAGACACTTCCAATGACTGGATTGTCTCAAGAACAGGTATCGAACAACGACGTATTGCTGAAAATGAAAGCACGTCTGAGATGGGTACCAAAGCGGCTCAGTGCGCTTTGGAAAAAGCAGGCTTAAGCATCGATGACATCGATTTTATCTTTGTAGCGACCTGTACTCCTGATTACCAAGCATTAAGTACCGCGTGTATTATCCAAAATGCACTGGGTGCACCGCACGTTCCCGCTTTAGATATTCAAGCGACCTGTTCTGGTTATTTGTATGGTATTTTCCTTGCCAACTCATTAGTTAAAAGCGGCACTTTTAACAATATTTTAGTCATTGCAAGTGAAAAGCTCTCATCTATTACGAACTACCAAGATCGATCCACTTGTATTCTGTTCGGAGATGGAGCTGCTGCATGCGTTGTTTCTTCAGCTAATCAAGCAGGCTTAAAAATTCGTAATCTTCTATTAGGGGCAAATGGAAAATTTGCGACTTCAGGCTTTGTTCCAGCTGGAGGATGTAAAACACCTGCTTCAATAGATACTGTGAACAAAGGTCTTCACTATATACAAATGACAGGGAATGAAATTTTTAAATTAGCTGTGAGGAAAATGGAAGAATCCTGCAAAAAATCCCTTGAGGCATGCGGCCTACAAGTCAGCGACGTCAATTGGCTCGTACCACATCAAGCAAATCTAAGAATTATTGAAGCTTTAGCCAAAAGATTTGGATTTCCTCAGGATAAGCTTTGTATTACAATTAGAAAATATGGAAATACTTCAGCGGCGTCTATTGGAATTGCTTTAGATGAACTGATGCGTAATAAAAACATCCAACCTTCTCAAAATCTCCTGCTCACTTCTGTTGGATTTGGGTTAACCTGGGCATCTGGTGTACTCACTTACCAAAACCCCCTATAAATTAACCTAGTAAAAAAATATTTTAATAACCTATCCTGTTTCTCGAAGCTATTTTTGATTACATTAGTGTGGATTATGGTTAAAAGTATCAGCTGCTCAGACTCTCTACAGGGCTTTTCCAAGTCTTGTTTATTAAATTCAACACTACCTAACTATGGCGTAACAGCGCTTACATCTAATGTTTTAAATGGCACCTGCACTTCGTCTCTTTACTCCCTTTTTGTGTCGTGCATAGCGAATTCTCTCTCCGGTACTATTTTTAATACAGGTCAATGCTTTTCATCACCAGATAACTTCACCAAATGCATGCCAGGCAAAACAGCTAATTTAACCAAGCACCCTTATAAATGTTTTGCACTAGCCCAAGTGATTTTTGGCTCCCTTGAATCGATAAGTTTCTTGGGAACAAAAGCTAAAATCGTTATGTATGGAGCTGTAAATATACTTCGGTATATTGAAACACAGTGGTGTTATGATTTGTGCCCTGAAAAAACTTTTATGCTATTAGGTGAAAAGGAATCAGCATATGAACAAACCAGATTTACAGTATCTGCTGTTAACAAAGTTTTGCCTAAATTGAGCTACTTATTTCCCTCTTCTTTCATCTTTCATATAGTTGCTGAAAATTTATTTTATTATACAAACTTACTTTATCAGCTAGCCACAGCATTTCCTCAACAAAAAGCAAGGAATAGCGACTTCAAAGATGCTTTACTTGCTTGCAAAATCGAAAGGCAATCTGAAATTTTTGAACAAATTAAAAACTTCTCTCAAAATTTTATAAATAAAGCTCTAGAGAAATCAATTTCTTCTGGAAAATCTATGCTTCAGATGTCGGTAAACCTCATTGAAATACCCTCAGTCCATCTAATTGAAGTTATTCAAAACATAGCTAACTATGTGTCTCATCAGTTGCCTTCTGCATCAGCGATTTCCTCCTTTGTTCTTTCTGCTATTTCTAAAACCATTTATCTAGGCTACAGAGTGACTGCATCGAGTTTACAGTACTTACTAAGCACAATAAGCAGCTTATTTAGTTACTTCTTAAACACATCTCAAGCGGAAAATATACTTCCCTTTTCTACATTGAAGAACAAAATACCCACAAACATAGAGCTTACATTTCAACTAAATGAATTGAAGAAATTAGAAGATAAAAAAGCAAAAGGCTACCTATTTTGGAGTGAGCCCAAAATTGATTTAAAGGATCAAGCTGATAAATCTAAGGACTATTTAAACGCTCGATCTGAGCAGGAAAATGAAAAATCATATGAGATTGCAGGAAGTGTTTTGCAACAAATAGGTTTCTCTATCAGTTGATAAAGAGTTACAATAAAGGTGAAATAATGAGGCTATTTTAATGTCTTTGGGATTTATTACTTTCAATTCTCTTCCTTTTTTTTACTTATCTATCAGTCTAACTGCCGGTTATTATGCTATTAAATCGGCTCGATCGATTCTTCCTAATTTTGCTAAAGGCCCCCTTGGATCTGACCCTACCACTGAAAGAGTAAAACGAGCTGTCAAAGAAATTATATCGGGTCATTTTTCTCCGTTAAATTTTTTGATGGGCACAGATAAAAAAAAAGATCGTATCTACTCTTTCTTAGCAGGATCCTTTTTATCTTTTAGTGCTTTGACTTTGGCTATGATGTCCTATTATTTTTTTTTAAAATGCTTTGACCCTATCAGCATTGATCACACCAAATGGAGTGCCTGCAAAAAGATTAATACGGACTATCAATCAAATTATAAACAGGCTAATGCGCAGCTAGACCACTGGAAAAAAAATCTTTGTGACGTTGAACAAGACCAATGGACACACCAAGTTCCCAAAATAAAAACGTGTTTTCAAATATCCTCCTTAATTCCAAAAGTTACTATCTTTGACTGTGAAGACGAATTTAATAAAATGACTCAAAAATCTTTACTCAAAGATTATAACTTAAGAGACGCCTTAGAAATCAACCATGAGCATTTAAGACACCAGTTAAATGAAGTAAGTCATACCTGTCAAGAGTGGTTGGAAGAAATTTCTAAAAAGGTTAACGAAAAGTGCAGCTATTTACATCCTTTTCTACGACTAGATGCAGATAAAATGTGTGGCCTTCTAAATTATGCTCCTTTTCACGTCTCTGAGGATTGTTTAGAGGTTTGTAATGAGAGCTATCAAAAAGATAGCCAAACTCTTAGGAAGATTGAGAGCCAAAAAATCCCTCAAACAATGGGGCAAACCATAAACTGTACAAAGTCACTCGCTAAGGAAATACCTTTTTTTACAAATAGAAGCAGATTAGATCAAACAATTACCTCTGGGATAGATCCTGGCTTTAAAGAATTTACCAGAAGTAAAGCGCGCACTGAAATGGCTACTTATTCATATAATTGGAATAATATGACTCTTCTAAATCAGGATTTTTTATCTAAAAAATATAAAGATTTAGATAAAAAATACTTCCTAGAATATGTTACTAATTCCTTCAAGTTAAATAGGTATCAAGTAGATCTCACCCCATCTGACCTCAAGTATGCCAGCGTTAGACGTAATGTAATCAGAGACCTTGAGGCAAAGTTTCAATTTCTAGAAGATGAAGGCAGTTTAAATCTCGAGAATGCACTGATAGAAAGAGCAAAAACAATGGTTGTAACTTAGACCATGATAAATATCGAAAGAACAGCCTTTCCCTACCTTACGAGCGCCTCAGCTTTAAGCTGTGTAACGACCATTACTTTTTTTAAAGGCATTAACGAGTTAATCACTTATTTCAACAGAAATCCTGATGAAGAACAAGGCAAAGTTTCGTCTAACAAAAATGAATATAACAAAATCCTTAAAGGAATCGCTTGGATGGGAATTTCTCTAGCCAGTGCTTATGGATTTTATCGTATTCAAAAAAGTTTTTTTGACGTCAATCCTCTACTTGTTTCAGTAAATACTGATTTACAAATGATTCAAGCTGATCAAGAAGAGTTTCAATCTCAATATAAAACACAAATTAAAGAAAGAATAAGCCTAAGGAACTTATGTTTAGCCCATTTAAAAAGTGCAGAAGCCTATGTTTCAATAGCTTCAAAACAGCCCACACGTTCCTATACATGGTTTGCAGATACTCTTCCGAGCATTGCACTTTCTGGAGAAAATGCTGTTCAAAGAGTTCAAAGAGAGTTCCAAATCATATTAGAAGATTTAAAGAGGCGTATTAGATCTTTGGATACACAATTTTTAAAGTTTAAAGAAAGCATACAAAACTATCCTCTTGGAAAAGGTGTTCATATCAACTTAGATGTTCTTTGCCGCTCACCTTTTTCATTTCTAGGTGGACAATTCTGCAGTAAATACCAAATGTTTAATAAATATTCGATCACATACGAACATTTACTGACAAAAGTAGAACATTACAAAGACGATATACTAGATATACATCCCTATAATCGCTGCCATAAAGCTTTTGACATTCACAAAAAGGTACAAAAAATTCCGAACCAAAATGATTTAGAAAACCTAACTGAACCCTCTTACTTATCCTACATCATACAGAGCATTTCTCAATATTTGAATCTGGACAAGTAAATTTATTTCAATAGTTTCAGAAAAGAGGTTCTTCATCTACATCTGTAGCTTCTTTTGAATCCTTTTCTTCAGCATCCTCTGCTTGATTGGATTCATCAGTTTTTTCATTTGATTGAACTTGCTTTTTCCAAATTTTACCTTCAATAATGGTTCTTAACTGATCAATAGAGACATATTCTCCACGAGTCACATAATTCCCATCTTCTTGAAGTTCATAAACTTCAAAACCTTCAAAGCCAAGCTCTTTATTAGAAAACTCCCAAGCCACAGTTTTATCGTCCATGACACCTTTTCCTACAACTTTCCCTAAACTTTCATTTTCTAAGGTAATTGAAAAAGTCCCTGCTTTGATATCTGAGAGAGTAAATTTATTTTGGGTTTTGTCCATAAGCCCTTCAACTTCTATTTCTTGAGCACACGAAATAGAGTCTTTATCAGAGCTAAAAACTTTCCATTGAGTATAGAATTTGAGACCATGGCCAAATTCATTAAAGGTAATGCTTCCATCTCCAATCCACTCTTCAGAATTAAATAAAAAATTATGCTTAATATTCAAAACATAAACCTCCGGCTATAAACACTTTGTAAAATCCCTAAGGCTGTCATCGTGACAATACTGGAAGATCCACCATAAGTTATTAATATTAAAGGAACTCCTGTGATCGGCAATAAGCCACACATCATGCCTATATTTATCAGAATATGCATTGCCAAATAAACTGCAACTCCTGTTGATAATAATTGGCCAAAATGATCCTTAGCCACAGTGCAAACCCTAAAGCTATAGAATAATAGCATATAAAAAAGGCTGAGTAAAAAGATTAATCCTAAAAATCCAAAATGTTCTCCGAAGTTAGGAAAAACTGAATCCGTTTGAGGCGCTGGGAGCCACCCTCCTGTAGTAAAGTCACCTCTGCGCCATCCTTTTCCAACAACGCCTCCCACAGCCATGGCTGCTGCGGATTGTTTATGGTGGTACTCTTTGGGGCTAAGGCGTTGGTATTGATATTCTCTCATAAATTTTGTTGCTATCGGCTTAAATTTTCCATGAGGGATCACCCCTAATAAAATAGAAGAAAAAAGCAACGTCCCTAAAACAAGACCTCCACACATAAGTTTTACAAGAGGGGGATAAATATCTGCGAAATAGAACATAACGAGAGTAATAGGAAGTAAAATCAAAGCTGATCCTAAATCTGGCTGCATTAAAATGAGTACAAAGGGCAGTCCCATAATTAAAGAAGCGCTTAGTCCTGTTTTTAGCTCTTCGCAACAATTTTTTTGTTTTTCAAGATACCAACTCAGAGCAATAACAACTATCAGTTTAGCGAATTCAGAGGGTTGTACATAACATAAGCCAGGGATTCGATACCATCTATGAACATTGTGGCTCTGTTGTGTAAAGAATAGACCTGCTAGAGCAATGATCATTACAATATACAAAAACCAGGCCCATTCTCTTAATTTGTTATAATCAAATGAAGCTGCCAAAACATAGGCTATAAATCCAAGGCAAAACCATTTAAGCTGGCTCAAAGCCAGAGGCGTCCAAAAAGGTTCTGCTACGATCTCTTCCATCCCACTAAGCGAGTTAGCTTCTGACATTATGATCAAGCTCATTCCCATTAAGCACAGCAGCATAGGAAGGACTCTAAAATCAATATGTCTAAGGTATTTAAATTCAAAAAACTTCATCTATCTAAAAAAAACAAATTTCGCTATCTTTCCGAATAAGAGGCTGGTTAGGAATATATATGACTACGGAACAAGCATTCAATCTTTTTTTAAAAGATTTTATAGACAAGTATAAAAACAAGCTGACTTGCTATCACAAAGCAAGCTGGTTATTAGAAACGGCCGGATCTAAAAAAACAGCTTCAGAGCTTGCGAAATATGACCATGAGCTCAATCTTTTGTTCACAGACAAAGAAAATTATCAAAAACTTGTTAGCTGGAAAAAAGAAGGAAGTATTACATCACCTGATTTGCTTCGCATATTAAAGTTACTCATTAAAAAATATGAAGAAAACCAAGTTCCCAAAGAGCTTTTAGAGCAAATTTCACAAAAAGAAGCCAAACTTTCTCATACCTACGTTCAATTTCGCGCTTATTTTGAAGAAAAAGAAACGGGTGAAAACCAGCTTTTGAATATTTTAAAAACAGAATTAAATGTTGAGCGTCGAAAAGAGGCTTGGAAGGCATCGAAAGAAATTGGTAAAACATTAGCTCCGCAAATCTTAGAAATTGTCAAGCTCAGGAATCAAAAAGCACATCGATTGGGATATTCTGATTTTTACCAAATGCAACTTGAGCATCAAGAAATAGATAAAAAATGGCTTTTCAAATTTTTAGCTGAATTTACCGAAAAATCTCAGCCCTCACATACTAAAGTGATTCAAGAGATAGAACAGAAGCTTTCAGAGCGTTTTAACGTCAAATCTTGTAATTTGGGCCCTTGGTCTTGGTCTGATCCGTTTTGCCAAAGCGACCCTCTTTTTGAATCTAGTCTCGATGATTTATTTAAAGATGTGGATTTACTTCAAGTCGGCACAGATTTTTTCAGCTCAATGGGTTTTGAAATCACTGATATATTGAATCGTAGTGATTTATATGAACGAAGCAATAAAAATCAGCATGCCTTTTGCACTCATATAGATCGAGAGGGAGATGTTCGTATTTTAACAAATCTTCAACCGACCTTTCGTTGGCTTGACACGCTCCTACACGAGCTGGGTCATGGAGTCTATGAAAAAGGCTTTGATCCTTCTTTATCTTGGATACTTAAACAGCCTCCGCATATGATCCCTACAGAAGCGATTGCCCTTATTATGGGACGTTCAGCTTATGATCCTCATTTTTTAAAAACTTTTATCAAATCAGAAAATTTAGAAACATCTCTTCAAGAGGCTTTAAAAAGTTTACAAAGAACACAGCTACTTTTTTCTAGATGGGTTCTTGTGATGATTCATTTTGAAGCAAATTTATACCAAAACCCTCAACAAGATCTAAATCATCTTTGGTGGACACTTGTTCAAAAATACCAAAAAATTTGCCCTCCGTCTCACTATGCTGATAAATTTGATTGGGCTTGTAAATATCATATTGGTTTAGCTCCAGTCTATTATCACAGTTATCTTCTTGGAGAATTTTTTGCCTCTATGCTTAAAAAAGAGTTCACTCATTCTGAATCACCTTCTCTTTATGGGCAAAGAAAAGTCAGTGATTTTTTAAATACTAAATTATTTTTTCCTGGAAATCGGCTGAAATGGGACTTATTAATCGAACAAGTTCTTGCAAAGCCTCTACACTATCAAGACTGGATTGAGGACTTCAAATTATGAAAACATCCATTTATCACCATCTAGAGTCTATTGACTCCACTCAGGCCTTTGCAAGAGCAAATAGGAGTTCATTTGATCCAAAAGCTTTTACCGTTATTACGAGTAAAGAGCAAACTAAAGGGAGGGGCCGGTTAAGTCGCTCCTGGTATTCCCCAAAGGGAACTAATTTATACACCACCTACAGCTTTACTCTTCCCAAGTTAGAGCACTCTTTGAATCCCCTTACATTAGTTTTGGCTCTTTCAATAAGTGAGGTGCTTCAAAAGCTTGGTTTAACTGTCCAAATTAAATGGCCAAATGACTTGTATATTCATTCTAAAAAAATATCTGGTATTTTAGCTGAAGTAGAGGCCTGTGCAGAGGGTAGTCAAGTTTATTTAGGCTTTGGTCTTAATATAAATATGACAGCTAATGAACTCCAGACACAAAAATTTAAAGCCACTTCTCTGCTTATGGAAACAGGCAAAAAATGGTCTTTACAGGTTTTATCTTCTGCAATTGAAAACGCATTTAAAAGAGACCTTTCTATTTTTATTGAAAAAGGATTTTCACCCTTTCATAAACCTTTTGAAGAGTTATCCTTTTTTCAATCAAAGGTTGTGAAGCTTGACCTTGGCAATGAAGTTATTGCAGGAAATTACAAAGGTGTTAATGAAGAAGGAGCTTTGATCTTAGAACTACCTGACTCTCAAGTAAAAGCCTTCCTTTCTGGCGAAGTTATAGGGTGGGAATAACTTCGAGTTCAGGATCCACTTTAGCTTTGATTACTTTTTGAATATACGATAATGTAGCTCCAGTCGCTGAAAAGCAGCTTGTGCAATTCCCTTGATAAGCTATCGTGACTTGATTATTCTGCAGCCCAATGACCTCGACACCTCCTGCATCCATCTCTACGTAAGGTCGAACATCTTGATCTAACACCTGATTAATTAAATCAATTTTCTCAGCAAGTTTGAGTTCTTTAAAACCTGCAAAACCTTCACCTTGAATAGATCCATCAGTGACAGGCGGAGCTGAATAACTAATAGAAATGGGAATATCCAAACAGTGTGTGGAACATTTTTTGATTGTTTCCAAAATTAACGCACAATGGCTTAGGCTATCGGAGGGAAAGGCAGGTGTTTCATTGTGATCTCTTAAAAATTGATCCATCACAGCTACGTCAAGGCGCGCTGCTTGATCATAATTTTTTCCAACTATTAAAATCGAAATTGCTTCAGCTAGTCCTACTAAAATGGCTTCACCAAAGAGTTGATACTTTGTATCTACAATAATTCCATCAGTTGGATCTACCATCCAAAAAAACTGGACACTGTTTCCTGAAGGAATATCTCCTGAACTAGCTTGCGCAAGCCTTAGACCACAAGCTTGGGCATCTTCATTGGAAAAATAGCCCATGGATCTAGGGTTATCGATATGATGTTTTAATTTTTGGCTATACTCTGTCCATGCAAAAGGAAGTATTAAGTCTTTAATTTTCATGAGACAACTCCAGGTGCTCTGACATTAAGCGCAACCTTTTGACTTCTTCAATCAAAATACCTACAACTTTCTGTATATCTTCGTGTGTGTGATCTCTTGAAAATGCAAATGACAAAGAAGTATGCGAAATATCCGCAGTGTATTCCATAGACTCTAGCAAGAGGCTGAGCTTTTGAAAAAGGCCTCCTCCAAGACAAGCTGCAATACCTCTTTTATTGAGTGTATAAAGCAAGTAATCTGCATGTACATTTTTAAAAGAGACTACCGATACATTAGGTAATCGAGATTGATTTTTAAAAAGAACTTGCACACCATCGAGTTCTTCAAGTAATTTTTTTTCAAATTGATTTCTTAATCTTGCCACTTCCAAACTCATTTCGCTCAAATGTTTTTTTGCAAGTTCACAAGCTTTTGCTAATCCCGCGAGGCAAGCGACATCTAAAGCACCCCCTCTCAGTCCATTTTGCTCTAAACCTCCAGCGATAAAAGGAGCTAGTTGAGCAGAGTCTTTTGCTACTAAAATACCTGAGGATCTTGGGCCATGAAGCATTTCTCCACTAAATGTCAAAAAATCAGCCTTTAGATTTTGAAAATCAACGTCTACTTTGCCAAGAGCATAACTCACTTCCAAATGCAGTAGGATTCCCCTTTGATCACAAGTTTCTTTAAGGCCTTCTAAATCTTGAAAAACGCCTGTTATTCCATTAGCTAAAGAAAGCGTTATCATCGCGGTTCTCGGTGTAATTGCGTCCAGGATTCCTTGAACGGGTGTTGAACCTGTATTGTTGACTGTAAGGTAGGTTGTGTAACACCCTAATGACTCAAGTTTTTTCAAAGGCATCAAAAGAGCTGCTTGCTCACTTTCTAAAGTAATGAAATGATTTCGCCCCGTTTCACGAACCACTTTATGATACACATGATCATAAACATGGTTTGTAGCTTCTACGGGTGAAGAGGTCAAAATAAGCGTTTCACTGTCTGTTAAACTGATAAAATCCTTGATTATCCCAAAGGCTTTTAAAATATCAGGAAGAATCTTTTGTCCTTCTTCATGAGGTTGAGAGTACGAGCCCCATTTTTCTTGGAAGTAAGGTAACATATGAGCTAAAACACGCTCATCCAGTTTTGAAGCTGAGTGATGATCTAAATAAATTCTATTCATCCTAGCTTCTCAAATATTTTATTATTGTAATGATATATTAAGGGCTTGCCTGTTGGAATTTCTAATTTTACGACACTTTTGTCTGTAAGCTTCTCTATGTACATGACAATGGACCTTAAAGAATTTCCATGCGCAGCTATTAAGACATTTTTATTGTTTTCGAGTGCTTTCACAATAACGTCTTTAAAATAAGGTAGAGTTCTTTTAGCTGTGAGCTCTAGGCTTTCTCCATTAGGAGGAGGGATATCAAAACTACGTCTCCAAATATGAACCTGATCTGCCCCAAATTTTTTGCGAGCTTCATCTTTGTTCATGCCCTGAAGTCCTCCATAATAACGCTCATTTAAATGCCAACTAATGTAGGTGGGAATACCTTCATCCAAAGCTTCTTTAGAACAAGACTGAGCTCCCCATTCTTTCTCTTTACCTTGTGAATGCATAAAAATAAGCGGTTTCTGCGCCTGATGGCAACTCATAGCAAGTGTGGCTGTCATTTGAGCTCTTATTAAGGTAGACGTGTACACAATATCAATTGGAATATCTTTGATTTGAGTACCGGCATGCAAAGCCTCCTCAATCCCTTTAGGAGTTAAATCAACATCAACCCAGCCGGTAAATCGATTGAGTGAATTCCATCTAGATTGTCCATGTCTAAGTAAAATTAATTTTGTCATTTTATCTTTTATTTGAGCTCACTTATCGAAATTTTTGCTTCTTTTAACAGAACAACATCTTCGTCTCTCAACTTTGAATATTCCTTAAGAAGTGTTCCCATATAGGTATTTATATGTTGCGGCAAAAGGTTTTCATTTACAAAATCTGTAGCAGATTTGGCTATCTGTTTCATCTTATCATCATTTTCTTTAGCCCATTCTACTTTCTCAGGTAAATCAGAAAAATCACTAGCGACGGGAACATAATGTTCATAGGGAATTAAAGCGCGGTAAAACCATTGAATTTGATTTGACTCTTGTTTAAAAACTACAGAATTTGAGAACAGGCCCAAATAATACCTTGGATAAGTACATGTGTTCCCATCTGGAATGACAAGATACTTGTAGTTGAGGTGATCTTTATGCACCGTCCACGAAACCGGAGTCAAATTAAATTCCATATCTTTTTTGACTTCAGGATCGATTCCTACAAAGCTTGTAAAACCAGAATCAATCATCTCAGGGTAATATTTAGTAAGAAGAGCTAGCTTTGATCGAGGTAATTGGAACCAGGTATCTATTTCATAGGGCTTATCTCCGGTAGTTCCCCCTCGCCAAAAAGCAACTTCTAGTTTTTTTCTCCAAGCATACTTAAGTCTTTTATTGGCCTTAGCAATACTTTTTCTTGAGTGCCTTGCAAAAGCGTCGCTAAGAGGATCAGGAACTAAGATTCCCATTGTGCCTATTTTTTTTGCAAAACCAAATAGGGGTAGTTTCATTGTTTCAAAAAGATGATTTCCAGAAAGACCATCATGAACTGTCAAAATAAACTCTGTGTCTGGAATGGCTCCTTTTTTAACCACTCGATTCAATAGCCTTGTCATTTTTCGGAGGCGATCAATACTTTCTTCACCTTCCCAATTTTTAGTCCAATAAACTTTGTTATCTTTTATCTGATAAAAAATCAGAAACTCATTAGGATTTGATTGTTTAAAAAATTCTTTTAATCTTTTAGACTTTAAATCTTCGGGGTCATAATGACTTAAGTCACAGGTTATTTGCTCGTGCATCCAGGAAGGTAGCTCTGACTTTTTGTGCATTTTTAGAAAAAAGAAGCCTGTAGCAATGCCAAGAATAGATATAAGGTAGACTAACTTTCTCATAATTTCCTCTCAAAAAAATAC
>JAJACV010000052.1 GCA_022601335.1 Chlamydiota bacterium
ACACCCAAGTAGGGAGCAAATTGATAAACCATTTCAATACGAATCGGTTTAAAGAGAGCAAAATTAGTTTTTTGCTGATTAATCAGCCCCATGCTTCTTGCCTGTCCCCATCCATTATATTTACAACCAACTCGAACTGAAAACGGAATGTTTGGAGAAGCTTTTCTTATATTGAGACCTAAGTCAAACATGTAAAAAGCATTTGCAGAATATTTATTTTCTAAAGGCTGGCTGTTTGTAACTGTTGGAGCATTTAAAACAACGCTGTATGATGTCACCTCTAGCTGACTCCAAGTTTGCCAATCTATTCCAAACCCTAAAGCGAGATAGGGATTAAACGCGATTGTTTTCCAAATGAGAGAATTTGGTAAGTTTACATATATTTTTGCAAAAAGGGCATCGAGTCTCAAATTAGCCGTAAATTGATCTCGTAGAACCGTTGTTCCATCAGCTAATACTTGAGGTTGTTGAAGATCTGATTGAATATCTATCACTCCTTGATGTTGATAAGCCAAAGCGAGCGCTAAAAAATTCATAAACTGCCAGCCTAAATTACCTTCAAAGAGAGGTGTTCTTGTATAATTGAGTCTCCCTTTTAGAGATGTTACAGGATTCGTTTGAGGAATATTTCGATTTGTTCCTCCTTTTATTCCAGAAAATCGAAGCAGCCCCAAGCCTAAATTCATTTGAAAAAAATAACCTGTTCTCGGTTGTATGAGGTCATTATTGACCCAAAAAGGGCGCCAAGAGTTCTCTAAAGTAAATTTTTTTTTCTTTTTTTTGTATTTCGGCATGAAGCTTTTCGCAACCAGCTGATCAAAATTTTCATCTTCCATCTCAGAAGAAAACAAGCTAGGTTCACTCCAGTCATTAGCAACTAGTGGTGCAGCTCCTATAAAGCATAGAAAAACAAAGGCCTTCCAAAGAAACATCTTAAACCTACATAAGTCAAAATATTTTTTTGTAAGGCTTTATAAAAAAAGATGCAATGTCGAAATTAATTTTTATTTAAAAGGTAAAACAGAGCGGTGCCTCTCACTTTTATCAAGAATCTCTATGACATTTTGTAGTCTAAAGATTTCCTTCTTGGATTGAGAGGTAGAAAAATCGATTTCAGAGGTAATTTCTTTTAGCGGCTTTAAGACAAAAAGCCGCTTAAGCATTCTTGGATGTGGAATGGTTAGTTTAGATGTTTGAATAAATTCATCTCCATATAGGAGTATATCAATATCAATGATGCGAGAAGCCTCCTTGGATTTAATCTTCTTACCCATTTCAATTTCTATTTCGCATAATTGCTCAAAAAGAGCCGTGACTTCTAGATTTGTGCGAAATTTACAGACAGCATTCACAAAATCGGGTTGAGGAATTGTAGAAACAGGCTCTGTCAAGTAAAGAGAACTAGCTCTAAAATCAACTATTTTCTTTAGATTTTGTATCTTTTGAAGAGCTAAAAGTACTTGAAATGATGGATTATTCAAATTACTCCCTATTCCCAAAAAAATTAGCTTCATATAATATGTGACTTTCTTTTAAACTGTGCCAATCATTTTAAGACTTGGGCTCAATTAATGAAAATTAATTTGCAACAAGTTTTTGGAGCACGCATTAATAACCTCAATTTGAGGACTGATAGCTCAGCTGGATAGAGCATCCGCCTTCTAAGCGGACGGTCGCAGGTTCGAATCCTGCTCAGTCCGATTTTTTGCTTCCAAAAGGATGAATGAATGCCCTCTACCCCCTCCTCTTCAAAAACTATAGTCTCTTATACATTTGAATTTGCCTGCTTTAAACAAGCAGATAAAGCACTAGCTAAGCTAGCTAGTAGCCCTATGGATAAGATAAATCGAAGCGAGCGATACAATCTAGTTAGTGAATCGCTACTTGATTGTATTCAAAATGAAAAAGGCCCCTGCTTTCTTCTTCCTGCAGTCTTAAATTTTATAGATCAAGTGACTCGTAAGAAATATTTAGATAGCTACACCATCAATTCTTTTGAATTTTGGCTTAACCAGTTTTCCGAGCTCACGGAAGAAGAAAATCTCAAAGTAAGAGCGAAAATTAGTGGACGTTATATTCCAAGGGATGACTATCAACTTCTTTTTCCTATAGGTATGGGCAAATACTATCCGGGCAGCCACTTTGTAACAGGGCATGGCTCTCCCGATCTAGATACAACTGTCGCTTCATTTTGGGGTTGGCTGGATGCTTTTTCAGCTAAAGTCAGTCATGGACTGCATGTATGGAATCTTCCTCCGGGGGGTATTCTGACTACTCAAGATGCGGCTCCTCTTACAGAGGTGCTCGGAAAGATAATTTTTCCTTATTTGAGTCAAAATAGAAGCTCACTGACCCTATCTGGCCTTGACTTTACAACTCAAAAAGACCTTATTAAGAAAAAGCTAAAAGATTCCACGATCGACTCGGAACATGCTCTCTCTCAAACGGCTTGTATGATTGTAGATAGTGAAGGGTATTTTTTAGGAGACTTACGCATTGCTGATTATGAGAGCATCCGCCAGATTCAGGCTCTTGTAACCCACTGTTTTATTTGGTTTGAGAATGTATTTCACCATCAATTTATTACTTTATTTACTAAAGAAAAGGTACATAGAGAAGATATTCTTAATACGTTAAATAATTTATTTGATCAGCCAATTAATCGTTGTTTAGATACTAAAAATTTATCCCCTAAATTTGTAGAAAACTTCAACCAATATCTTGTAAAAATACTTCACATCCAAATGGGTCTTAACGCCTCCTTTGCGCTTTTCGCTGAGGCTTTAAGTCTCTTTTCTCTTAAAGCGCTTCTTCGTTTTAAAACAGGAATCCTGAAAACCTTTGGTACTAAATCTCTTTATGACGCTCAGGGACACCTAAGCTCTCCTCGTCACCAGATTTTCAAAATATTTGATACACTCGTTCTCAATTTAGATGAAGCATTTAAGGAATTACAAAATTTCACTGAAAACATGGATACTGCTTTAAAGATTAAAAAAGAAGTTTTAGGCTTTCCTCCAAGATATGTGACCCCTCTTGCTACTCTCGATGAAATTCGAGATAAGATGAGTATTTTTAATCACCTTACTGTCGTCGCTCCTAATAAAAACGGACAACTTTGGCCTCTTGGAATAATTCATGCAAAAGATCTTAAAGCATCGACACTGGGAACGGTGAGTTTAAGAGACTTTTCAAACAGAGAAGAAGTTAAAATAGCCTCTTACTTTGAAACTATCAGCATTGTAGACCATCATAAAACAGACTTAAAAACAAAGGGTGTACCTGTGGTGATTACTGGAGATGCTCAGTCTTCAAATGTTTTAGTAGCTGAAAAATCTTTTGAGATCAACGATCG
The DNA here is from genome assembly GCA_022601335.1 of Chlamydiota bacterium. GTDB lineage: Bacteria > Chlamydiota > Chlamydiia > Chlamydiales > JAAZZY01 > JAJACV01. The sequence continues at coordinate 3,356 of JAJACV010000052.1, forward strand.
CTACCTACTTAACTCTTATTCTGAAAAAAGCATTTCAGCACAGCTCAAAAAGTTAGCTGATAAAGATTTAACTCCAAAGCTTATCCGCATTCAAAAGCGACTCTTATCTCATAAACTTTCCGCTCTACAGTCTGACGCATATTTTATTCATTCGGACCGAGTGTTTTTAGAATACCTTTCTTATCTTCATGCCATTATCGATGATACGGATCTTTTTTCCAAAGTGACTGCAAGAGATCTTTATTGTACGGCTAATATCCTAAATCGAATGAAATCAATTCTTTTGAATAAAGAAGTAGAGATTATCCAATTGGATCATCTTAGAAATGAGCCTGATTTTATTAAGAAAGCGGTCCGAATTCTAGTTGAAGATCCAGATATGTACTCTCTCTACAATAAAATTTTTGGAGAGAAAGAATCTTTAATTAATGAATCTATACGAAATGCAGCAGCAAATAAACCTTCAGATGTTTTTTCAGATACTAAAGAACAAAACGGTTGCTGCCGCATCGGCCAAACAAAAATTTTCTCAACAAATGCGGTTGTTCTTTCTAAGAGTTATGAAAAGATTCTGCATCATTGGTGTTCTAAAGCTTCTGATGTCTACCAAAATCAGCCTGAGATGGATTTACACATTCATATGATCAGTACGATCCCGAACGCAGAAGAAGTTTACCAGGGCTTACCAAAAAACTACTTACACAGAGATTATCTTTGGATTTGGATACCAAATAACAAGCAAGCTCTTGATCATTTAGCGAGCTTTCTAAATGCCTTCAAAAAATCGGAAGCTGTAAAAAATGCTCATATGCACTTTCAAATTTTGGGTAATTTAAAGGATTGTAATTACGAGACAATTTTCAAGCACCACTTTATGGATATCCCTAAGGAGTCGGAACTTAAGCTAGAAAAAAAGGCGCCTATCGCGATCTTATCATTCGACGCTGGCACCTTAAATTCAAGAAAGGCGCATATTACGCCTTACTTACCATTATTAGTAAAATAACGAATTATTTTTCTTCGTTTTCTTCGCCTTGAGCACTTTCTGGTGTTTCTGTACTCTCAGTGCTTTCTGTACCCTCAGCACTCTCTGTTCTTTCGCCATCTTCTTCTTCAAGAATTTCGAGGCTTACTCTGATACCATTGCGGCTCGCAACAGACATAAGAAGTGTTCTGATGGCATTAATTGTCTTACCTTTTTTACCGATGATCTTACCGATATCTGACTTCTTCACAGACAGTTCAATAATGAGTGTTTGGGTTCCACCGATCTCGCTAATCTTAACATCGTCTGGATTGTCAACTAAACACTTCACAATATATTCGACAAATTCCTTCATTGCTCGTCCTCGTTTGAATTTTTATTTCGTAATGTGGGTCTTTCGTTACACATAGAAAGACACTCAAGCTCATTTCTCGTTTTCCGGTGTATTATTCAACTTGCCCGGCGCAACTTACTATATATCAGTTGCTTTTATTTTTGCAAGGATTATAATTTAAAATGAAAAAAAAAGAAACCTTTAATTATTTTGGTAAATTATGAAAACAATCCCTTTAAAAAACTTTGAAATCGGTTCTAAAGAAAAACTAACGGTTATCTCTGGCCCCTGTGTAATAGAGGGAGAAGAAGAAGCTTTATTTGCCGCTCGATTATTAAAAGATATTTTTAAGCGTCATTCTCTTAATTTTGTATTTAAAGCGAGCTACGATAAGGCAAACCGCACATCCATTGATTCTTTTAGAGGTCCTGGTTTAAGAGAGGGTTTAAAAATTTTAAAACGAATTAAAGAGGAATTAGACGTTCCTATTTTAACAGATGTTCACACTCCTGAAGAAGCGTTTGCAGCAGCAGAGGTTTGCGATATTATTCAAATCCCTGCATTTTTATGTCGTCAAACGGACTTGTTAGTAGCGTGTGCTCAATCAAAGGCCATTATCAATGTAAAAAAAGGTCAATTTCTAGCGCCCTGGGATATGAAGCATGTTGTAAAAAAACTTGAGAGTGCAGGAAGCGAAAAAATTATTCTTGTAGATAGAGGCACGTGTTTTGGTTACAATAATTTGGTAACGGATGTAAGAAGCATCCCCATTATGCAAGAGATGGGTTATCCGGTATGTTTTGATGCCTCTCACTCGGTACAACTTCCCGGAGGACTCGATCAGAGTTCTGGAGGGCAACGAGAATTTATTCCTGTGCTTGCGAGGGCTGCTATAGCAGCTGGAGCCAATGTTTTATTTATAGAATCTCACCCCAATCCTGAAGAGGCAAAAAGTGACAAGGCATCTGTCTTTCCATTTAATCAGTTAGATACTTTTTTAAAGCAAATTGAAAAACTTTATACTGTAGTGCAAAGCTTCGATGTTTAAGAAAAGAACTTTTATATTTATTCTCACCATTTTTTTGTCGGGTACTTTGCTCGGCATTCGACTCTTTTATATTTCTTCAGGGGATCGGTCAAAATATAATAGTTTGTTAACATTCTCTCAACCGACTAACACACAGAACAGTGGTCAGACGCAAAGACATCAAGTCACCAAGAACTTGTGGCTTCAAGGGCATGAAAAGCAATACCAGTATATAGTAATGAGTGAAAATTCTATTCTTCATCTCAATCAATCTATATCGAAAAACACAAAGGTGATTGAAGAAATGAACCATGCGGTTTGTTTTCTCCAACAAAAAATTTATTTTGTGGATGAATTGGGGAAAGAGGTAACGGATCAATTTAAGTTACAAAACAAGGTTTTTCCAATGCAACAAGTTTGCAAACTTAAAGTGTCTTCTGCAAGTTATGCTTATCAAAGCAAACATTTTGTGGGTGATGACGTAGAGATTGAATTTTATGAAATGCCTGGCCATGAGCTTTCTGTAGATATACCCTTGTCAAAAGGCAAGAAGTTGATGGAAGGAACCTGCGATCATATAGATTTTAATTATATTCAAGCTATTCCTAATTTAAAGGTTAAAAATCTTACTGCACAAGTTTTTGAACAGGAGAAAATAAAATGATTAAACTATTTATTTTCTCATTCTTTGTCACCTTTTCATTCGTTGCATTCTCTGAATTTCCAATCCAATGTGAAGGACGCACAGATATTACGTACAAAAGCGTAAATGAAGATGATTGGCACCACGTTCTTTGCTATAAACCCGTTAAAATTGACTGGGACAAGCATATGCTTGTCTGTGAAGAACCAGAAGGTAAATCGGCTCCTCAAATTAAATTTACAAATGCTTTGAGAACTATTTATGCAGACTATCTGGAGTTAAATTATATAAGAAATAAAGATACGCTTACTTTAGAAAACATTTTAGTAGAGGGAAACGTTAAAATACTTTCTCAAGATACCTCTTCTTCTTCCCTGCAATATGCTCAGGCGGATAAATTAGAATATCGAGAAGCGGAAAAAGAGCTTACCCTGCTACCAAAACCGGGCCAGCAGGTTTTGTATTACGACCAAATCTATAATACAATAATGCGAGCCCCTAAAATATTGATCACACAAAACCCGGAAACTAAAAAGCCTGCAGTTCAAGGGGTCGGTGTGGTACATTTCACCTTTAAAGAAAACGAGCTAAACAAATTTAAAGAACATTTTTCTAATGAGGAGTCCCCCCTTGACTGACACCAATGAATTTATATTTTATGTTGATCGCTTAACAAAAAATTATAACTCTAAAATAGTTGTGAATAATTTGTCCTTTGGAATTAAAAAAGGAGAAGTTTTGGGATTGCTAGGTCCCAATGGCGCTGGAAAAACAACGGCTTTCTATATGTGCATTGGGCTCATTAAACCTGATGGGGGTCGAATTTATTTTAATGATAAAGATATTTCTGATTTATCTATTTATCATCGGGCAAAAATGGGAATGGGCTATTTAGCACAAGAACCCTCTATTTTTAGGAATTTGACTGTCGAAAAAAACATCTTATGTATTTTGGAAACCCTGCAGCTTTCAAAAAAAGAGCGCTCTATTGAGCTAAAAAACCTCCTTCATGAACTCAATTTACAGAACCTAGCTAAAAAGAAAGCCTCTGCTCTATCAGGCGGAGAAAAACGAAGATTAGAAATTACGAGAGCTTTGGTCACAAAACCTACATTTATCCTTTTAGATGAACCCTTTGCCAATGTAGATCCAATTACCATACATGATGTCAAAGAAATGATTCGTCTGCTTGCTAGTAAAAATATTAGCATTCTAATTACAGATCATAATGCGAGAGAAATTTTTTCAGTTGTTGATAGATGTTATTTAATTCAGAATGGAAGAGTCACTTTTACCGGCTCCTCTCAGGATTTAATTGAGAATGAATCGGCAAGAGAGAGTTATTTAGGTAAAGATTTTGTACTGTAAGACTTTTTCCTAAACCTAACCATTTTCATTGATCTGCGCCTTCTTCTTAAATATTTTTTGCCCAATCATTTCGAGCTGATCAAATCAACAATTCCGCTGAGATCACGAAACAGCCTAAAAAAGCGCTATTCTACACAATAATCTCAGCATGGCTTAATTAACATAAACTAC
>JAJACV010000053.1 GCA_022601335.1 Chlamydiota bacterium
AGTAGGGGAGAAACAAAAGAATAAGAGACTCTGCTTTCTAGAAGAGGGTTTTTATGACCTGATAGTTCGAAATGAAGATCAAAGTGATCTCCTATCAAATTTGGATATGAGAGGTCTTGGTTCAAAAATAATTCTATTATGGATGATTTAGCGCCTTTTATTTTCCCTTGAAGTTGGAAATCAAAATGGAGAGGGTTAGAAATTTGAAAATTTTTAAAAGTTCCTCTACAATCGAGTTTTGTATTTTGTGATAAAAGAGAAAAAATTAAGGACTGATGGTGATCTTTATATTCAAAAGGAACCTCAATGTTAGATAGAGAATGTCTTGATTCTCCTTTTAGCAAATCAAGTTGAGTCGTTTTTAGTGTGCCTTTTATATTTAGCTTTTCAGTAGTTAATGAAGAAAGAGAAAAGGAGAATGGGTCAACGGATATATCAAGGTTTTGCTTAGCTTGTAATAAAACCCCCTTTATATCTGTTTTAAAAGGGAGAATCTTAGCTGTGAGTGGCTTATCTATTGTAACGTGAAATGAGGGATCTATTGATCCTGAAAAGTTAGCGTTGAAAGATTTACCCTTAATGAGTCCTAAAAAGTCAAAATTTGTTTGTTGTGATAACAAAGGGACGCCACCAAAAACTAAAGAAAAGTCAAAGAAATTTCCAAAAATGTTTCGGTCGAACTCTTCTGGAAAGAGAGCTGTAAAATAGGCTCTTGTTTCAAATTTAAGGGAATCATTTTTGCAAACGTAAATTTTCGTATCTTGAACATGTATTGGTTTTGAGTTTTCGTAAGAGGTTTCAAAAGATTTTAAGGTAAACTTAGAATCTATATCTAAAAGCTCAGACCCTTCTTTAGAAATTGAGAAGTCAAGTTTTTTAATTTTTCCTTCCACTTCAAAGGGGTGTAAAAGAGCAAATTTGGGATTTAAAACTAGCTTGGAAAGAGTCGGATTAACTCTATAATTGATACTAACTTGTTTTGTTAACTGTATTTTACTATCTTTTTTTATTTCAAAAAGAGCTTCAGGTAAATCTAATCTCGATGAATTCAAACTTAAGGTCATAAATCCTAGAGTTGGAGATCCGTTGAATTTTAGATTCAAATGTGTAGTAGGTCCTAGAAGTTCATTGTAGAATTGTTTGCGTTTTGAAAGAAAAGTTAAAAACTGGCTAGGCATGTCTTTGAGCTCAAGCTGAAAATTGCCATGTAGGTGCTCAATACCTTTGAGTTCTTTAAAATTAAGAAGTTTTGAAATTTGGCCATCTGCTTTTACTGAAATGGGGTGGCTTTCACTTTCCGCCGCTCCTTTAAGGTGAAAGGTTACATTTTCACCTATATCAAAGCTGTCTATAACACCTTTAATCTGTTCTATCTTTAATGCATTCAGTGAGCAGTTTGGAGAAAATTCCATTTCGCCCATCGAAAATTGAGCGTTGCAAGAAAGGGATCCTAAATTGAAGTTTTTAAAATCTAAAGGAAAAGAGAGTCTATCTAAATGTATAGAAGCTTGCGTTGCTTTTAAAATAGAGGCGTCTAAGTGCCATATTTTTGTGAGAGCGTTTACAAAGGCAGGACTTAGTTTGCAGTTACATACGGAGGCTTCGTCTAATACAAACTCATTTTGCACTAAGCTTCCTGAGAATTTTAAATTGAGGTTAGGAGCGTCAGCCATTAAATTAACATTGGCTTTTCCTTTGATGATGTTAACTTGAGAGCCTAGATTTAGAGAGTCTCCCAATAATGAAGACATTAATCCTGCCCATTTTGGATTAGAAAAATGAACAAAGTGATCAAAGCCAACACTTGGAAGATTGGTTAACTGAGCATTTAGTTTTAAATATCCATTAGGAGATAAAAAGAAGAGGTCTTTATCAAATGGAGTGAGCACAAGTCTATTTTTTTCATCAAACCCACCTAATTCAAAATTAAAAAACGCAGATCCAGAAAGTTCATTTTGTGTTGATTCACAGGCTAAATTACAGAGTAGAGGCCCTGATTTTGAAACCATATTGCAGTTGAACTGAATCTCTTTGAAAGTAATCGTTTCATATTCAGTGGATTTGAAAGCAAATTGAGACTGGTCGATATGTAGTTTTCCAATAAATGGGATAGCTAGAAGCATGAAAGGAGGGGGCTCTACAGAGGACTTTGCTGAAGCTTGCTTAGGCTCGTCGTTGTTGAAGCCTGAGATAAGCAGATGTGTATGCTGTTTGGAAATATTAAAAGATCCATCGAGTCCCGCTATGTGAGTTTCTTTTAAATTTTTGCGATTCAATAGTAAGCTCAAAAGAGAGGATTTTGTTGAAAAACTTTCAATTGTAAGGTCGAGGCCTTCTTCTTTTGACTGATAAGAAATTCCTTTTAAATTTTGTGAAGAAAGCCAGGATAGTTGGGCGGATTCAAAAGAGAAATTTCCGGGCAGTTTTTTATTCACGAGAATTTTCAAGCCACCTTTTGTAAGCAGTGTTGGAACCAAAGCTAGAAAAAGGATCCAAACTCCCATTGCAATACAAAAAGTTTGAATGATTAAATTCTTCTTTTTTGTGGACATACAGAAAACCTCTTATTTGAAAGATATATTAAAAATAACAGGTGACTTACTAGTCATCAAGTTTCTTTTTAAAAAATAAAAAAGAGGTTTCGTGAGGTCTTAAACAAATTTTTTTTGTAAGGGAAGGGTTTACCTCTAAGACGTATTGGCAAGGTGTGTTTGGATAAATAGGTTTTGTATCAAAAGGAGCTTTGACTTGCATGTCTACAAGTTGAAATTTGTTGTCAAAGAAAAGAAGAGCTAGGGGGATCGAGGTGTTTTTCATTGTAAAACAATGCAATGCTTCTTTTTCAAAGGTAAAAAGCATTCCCTCATTTAGGGGAAGGTTTTCTGCTCGACTTAAACCCGTTACTCTTTCAGAAAGAGTTTGAGGTAGCTGTACCTTTAAGGTTACTTCTTCAACTGGCGTCTTTAATTGGATGTTTAAAGCTACCATCAGTAGCAAAAACATTACTCATGGCCTTCTAAGAGGTCTTTATGGGCTGTGGGTACCCAGCTAGGTTTTCGAATAGAAAAAATAATGTGAGGTATAAAAAAGAAAATCAGAAAGACACCAATCATAATAAATTCGAGTAACATAGTATGGCTAAAAACAAGTTCTTTAGGTGGCATAAAACCCACTACAATTGCAAATAAGGCTGCAACTGTTCCTATCATAGATACGATCCACATGCCACCATTGCCTTCTGAAATACGATACTTTCTCACTACATTTGGTTTTGAATACCTTAATCTAAGTCCTGCTAGAAACATTAATATGTACATTGTCAAATAAAGCTGAGCGCTCAGAGTCATTAAGACCCAGTATGCGGAGCTTAAAGCATCCATGAAATAGAAAACTATACCCGATGCAGAGACCACTGAGGCTTGGAAAAGCAGAAGGTTTGTTGGAATGTTGTGTTTGTTAACTTTTTGAAAAACAGGGGGAAGACTGCCGTGTCTTGCAGTAATAAATAAGCCTTTTGCAAGTCCTAATATCCAAGCGTTTAATTCCCCTATAGCACCGAGGGCTATCAGGATGGCTGTGATGGGAACTAGCCCCGACATTTTGTAGATAGATAATATTTTAGCAAATGCTTCCATAATCCCAGCGACTAAAGAAATTTCATTTTTAGGGAGAACTATTGCAATGGCAAGAGAGCCTAAAACAAAAAGTACAAGACTGAAGATGGCCGATAGAAAAATGGCTTTAGGGAAGTTTTTACGTGGCTCTTTTACATCCTTGGCATGCACAGCGGTAACCTCTAAACCTGCGAAAGCTAGAAAGGTAGCTGCTAAAAAACCAATATTATCGAATTGAGAAAGAGAAGGTAGCACCGCGTTCCATTCAAATTGAATTTGTGTTGGCATTCCCTTTGCCATCCACACAAGCCCAAGAGTAATTAAAAAGAGGCCGGGAATAATGGCTCCAATAATAACGCAAAAAGAACTAAACCAGCCAGAGGTTTTAACCCCAAAAAAGTTGATAAAAGTAATTCCCCAAAAGCCTAATAATATAACAAGAAGCATAAAGTTTTTATTGGCTATAAGAGAAGGAGCGTTAAAGGCGTAGGCTAGAAGTGTCCCGATAAAGGCCAGCATAGCTGGATACCAGGGTAAATTATGTAGCCACTGAAGCCAAACCGCAGAGAGGCCCCAGCGTTCCCCAAAAGCTTCTCTTACCCAAATATAAACACCGCCAGCTTTAGGCCAACCCGTTGCAAGCTCTGCAGAAACAAGAGCTGTAGGCACAATAAAGACGATTGCAGCGATAAGATAGTAAGAAATAGAGGAAAGTCCATAGCGAGCTACAAGTGGCATGTTACGCAAACTTGTAATGACTGCTAAGTTGAGTGTGGCTAGAACAAAAATTCCTAAGACACGCTTTGGTTTAACTGAATGAGAAATATCCAATGAAAAGATCCTTTGCAAAAAAGTGGTTATGATACATAGGTAAATTAATTGGCCATCATATTAAATTAATGTATAAATTAATAGCTCTTTCTAAATCTAAACGTTGGTGGACTCTAGGAGCCCTGAGTGGAGCCCTTTCTTTGGCTTTTTTGGACCAAATGAATCTTCCTGTCGCACTTCCAACTATCCAAAAAGAACTCAATTTAAGCACTCTAACGCTTCAATGGCTTGTAAATGCTTACCTACTAACTTGGGCCGTTTTTGTGTTAACAGGTGGGTTCTTAGCGGATTTTTTTGGTTTAAGGCGGATTTTTTGTTTAGGCATTCTAATCTTTGCAATCGCCTCATTTGGAAGTAGCGTCTCTTTTAGTGGTTGGTGGTTTATCTCGTTTAGGGCTATTCAGGGTTTTGGGACAGCCTTGATGCTTCCTGCTGCCATTGGGATTATTGTAAGCATATTTCCTGAAAAACAAAGGGGAAAGGCAATAGGTATATATTCAGGACTTGCTTCTATATTTTTGGTTTTAGGCCCCTTAATGGGGGGGGTATATACTCAATTTCTAAGTTGGCGTTGGATCTATTGGACGAATGTTCCTTTGGCTCTATTTTCTTATCTTGTTATTGTCTTAGCCCTCCCTAGAATTATTCCTGAACATAAGAAATTTGATTTTTGGGGTTTTTTCTTTTTTACATTAGGATTTCCCTGCTTTATTTTGGCACTTATGCAAGCGGATACTTGGGGCTGGAAAAGTGGTATTATTCTATCTCTTTTTCTTGTTTCATTTATCTCTCTTTTTATTTTTTTTTACATAGAACGGCATGTGGAGTTTCCTTTTTTAGATCTAAAGCTTTTTAAATCTATCCGTTTTCTAGTTTCAAACTTTGTTTTCTTCGTTGTGCAGTTTCTTCTTATTCTACCTGTATTTTGGTCGATGTCATTGCAGCGAATAATGAATTTAACGCCCTTGCATGCGGGGCTCTTTATTATGATTGCCGTGCTACCTCTACTGATCGTTATTCCTTTAGGAGGTTTTTTATCAGACCTTACGGGCCCCCGGATTCCTGTTTGTTTAGGTTTGTTATTAACCTTAGTTTCTATGGCTTGGTTCTTTTGTTTACCAAATATGACCTCTACCTTGCTTATTCCGGGGATGATTTGTTTCGGGTGTGGAGTCTCGCTTATATTTGCTCCGATTAGCTCCGCTGTTGTCGGGGGAGTGCCTCCAGAAAAAAGAGGACTTGCTTCAGGTATTTTAGGAGCTATAAGACAAGCCGGGGGAACCTTTGGGCTTTCTGTAATTAGCTCAATGTTAATGAATATTCAAAAAGAGCGATTTGACTATTTAATAAAAACGGGATCTCATCAAGATTTAACAGTTTCTAATGAAGAATTTGATTGTATCAATATGTACTCCACAAATAAATGTAATATTGCAGTTGAAAATTATCAGACTTTAAAAGCGTATGCAATTGATTCCTATAACTTTGCGTTTCATTGGATTTACTTACTCTGTGGAATTTTGACCTTTATAGCATTTACAGCGGCCTTTTTAGCCTTTACTAAAAAAAATCGAAGCAAGAAAGCTTCTTTGTAATCCTAATCACAGTAAACGGGGTATGTTGAAGTGCTTTGTTGAAGGTGTTCTTGTGAAAAAAAGGGACCAATATTAGTTTTTTGACAAATAGATTCACTTGGGGACAGGTCTTTCTTAATTTCTATAAAGTGTCTAAAAAGCAGCTTACCCTTTGGATCTACCTGTTCGACATCAACTACAATAGAGCGCGCTACTCGGGTTCCTTGATTTTTAACTTCTAAGGTTAAGTGCCCCGTTTTGCTGTAGATGGGATTTACTTGAATGGTTTTAAGCCCTGAAGTTGGGAGGCCTAAGTTTTTTAACTTCTTAAGAGCTCTTTTACCTCCAGGGGATGCTGAAATACTTGCTTTTCTAAAGTATTCAATAGCTTCAGCTTGTCTCTCTTTGTTATAATCTATTTCTCCTAGCGCATAGTATGCCTCAGCTGTAGGCAGAAGAGCTAAACTCCTTTCTAGATCTTGGCATGCATCAGCCCAGTCATCCAGCTGCTCTTTTACTAGGCCTCTTTGCAAATAGTGATCAAAATAGTAAGGATCTTTTGCTATAGCTGCGTTTAAAGCTTTTAATGCGGGAACAAAGTTGCCAAGTCTCGTTTGAGCTTTAGCTTTTAAAAGTAAAAAATGAGATTCATTGGGTTCTTCGCTCAGCCCTTCATTGGCAATGTCTATAGCTGATGCATAGTTTTGGCTTAATAAAGCGGTGTAACCTTTGTCTAGTTTTTCGTAAGTACTTACTTGGGATTTTAAGAGAGAAAGGTGTTGGGAAAAGAGTTTAGTCTTATATTGAGATGGTTCTTTATATTGCTTCTGACAAGACTCACATTTGTTTAGTTGATATTCTGAAAAGGGGTGTTTAGCAATATAGCCGCCCATCCAATTGGGGTCTTTGCTTTTTTGATAAACATTAATCCTTTGTTGCAGATCAATCATAGCTTTAGGTGAATAGCCCATTTGGCTCATTTGTATCATAGCTGACTGATCCGCATGCACTTCGGAATTTACATCATATTTGAGTGTTAAAAGGCCTGAACCAGAGCCTAGTGGACCTACTGTGAAATCACTCACATAGTAATTTTTGTGGACGTTGAGTTTTACAGGTCCCGCATTTAAGATGATTTTTTGAATGTTCTCTCGACCATCTTGATGGTATAGATGTGAGATTTCATGAGATAAAACACCTACAAGTTCATCTTCATTTTGAAGTTCTGTTAACAGGCCACGTGTAATAGCAATATGTCCTGATGGAAAACTCCACAAATTAGGAATAGAGCTATTTACAATGACCACCTTGCAAGATAAATTAGGATAAGGTGAGTTTTGAACAATTTTTTTGGTGAGATCGTTTAAGTAAGTAGATAATTCTGGATCCAGAGAATAACGACCTCCATAAGCTTGCTGTGAATACTCGAAGTTTTTCTTGTTGGTCTCAGGTAAATTACTTGGTGTTGCTGAAATAACTCTATGGCTGTTTCTTTGATGGTAGGAACAAGAGGTTAACGAAATGAGTGCAAAAAGGTAAAAAAAAAGTTTAAACATATTTCCATATTATGATTATTTTAGGTAAAGCTAGCAATTTACTTTTGTTAAATCAAGAACTATTATGGAAAATGGAAAAAAAATGAATTCTCAAATCTTAATTTTTGAGAATTCAGTAAAATTTATCTCTATTAGCCTTTAAAGAACGTTTTTCAGTAGTAGTTTCTTCTGTTTGGGTGTTAAACAAATTCGTTAAAAAACAGTTCGAAGAGCCGTTTTTTTAGATGCTGAAGATTACTCTCCATTATTACTAGGGGGCTGGGCTAATATTTTTAATAGGTTAAAGTGGCAATGCTCTATTGCTACGTCTAGAGGTGATTGTTCTCTCTTATTTTTGCTGTTTAGGCTTGCCTGAGCAGCAATCAGTAATTCAATAGCATCAGTATGTTTCTTACTAGATCCCGTCTTAGCTACGCAATGGAGAGGGGTTTTTCCTTGATTATTTGAGATGTTTACATCTGCCCGAGCGGTAATGAGAGCCTTGACTTCATCAGGATGTCCTAAGGTAGCTGACCAATGCAGAGGAGTGTATCCTGAATTATCTTGGATATTTGGATCTTTGAGAGCATTAATAAGTATAGCGGGCACATCTCTACGTTCCTCGCGAATTGCCATATGGAGAGGGGTCTCTCCTGTAGTTTTATATTGGATATCTACATCTGCTTGAGCCTTAATAAGTGCTTTAGTTGCATCAACATCTCCGTTATGGGCTGACCAATGGAGAGGGGTGTATCCTGAATTATCTTCATTATTTACATTTGCTCCAGTAGCAACTAGCAGCTTTAGAAGGCTATTTGCTTCATTGAAAGTACACTGAACTTTGAGCAATTTCAAGCAGGAGTCAGGTTCAATTTCACCGTTATTTAAATAATTTCGTAGTGGGTGTGCCCATTTCTCCTTATTATTTAGTTCCTTATTTTCTTGGGGATTTATAAGGTACATGTAAGCAAGTTTTCTTGTTCTACTTTTTGTTGTGGAATCGTCTACTAGATTGTTATTTTCTCTATACACATCAAGTTGATTCATCCAGTCGTTTGGAAAGTGTTTAAGATTAGTTTGTAGAGATGCAATGCTATTAGATGTTGAACTGTTTGTAGGATCAAATAGGTCTAATGGAGAGTTATCGGCATAAACAAACAATCCTTTTGTACTTGTTAACACAGAAGAAAATTCAAAATTCTGAGAAAAGAGAGCCATATGAAATAATCTATTTTAATTATTAAAATTATAGAACAATTTATATTCAAAACATATTTTTTGCAAAAAAAATAGTTACTATTCGTTCTTTAGAGGTGACTTTCCTATATTATTTGGGGTTTTTACATCTGCCAGAGAACTCAATAAGTGCCGTTACTTGATCACTATGTTCCTAGTTATCTGACCAATAGAGAGGGGGCCTTTTTCATTTAGACGCTTCCTCTTTCGAAATATTTATTTATCAGACTCGACTTTTAAATAAAGAAGAAATTTGCTGAGTCATACACTCTTGAAATGTTGTTTTCGTCTCTTCGTCTTCACCGTTCCACCAAGCTTGCCATCCACTTTGAACAGGTGCAGTTTCTAGTGACCAAGGATGGTCAGAGCACTCTTCATAAGCGTAATATAACGTGGCGGCTACTCCAGTTACAGCTAAAGCAGTTAAAATGAATCTATTGCGATGAATATTCGTTTTCTGTGCTGTCTTCACATTAGTTGTACTAATTGAAGTGATTTTTCTTGCCATTGGTTTAGTATTAGATGCAAGTTCTTTGCCTGAGGTTGACTTTTTTTCTAATTCTTTAATCGTAGGATTAAGTCTTGTTCTTGTAAGCTTTGTGGGTGTTTTTTCTGTATTAGTTCCGGTGCGTGTGAGTGACTCTTCTTTTACTGCTTTAGTCGTAGACTTATATTTTGTTCTTGTAAGCGTTGTGGGTGTTTTTTTATGAATACCATGTCGGGTGCGCCTGCCTGACTCTTTTTCTAATTCTTTAGTCTCAGTAGCAGGGGGACGGATAGGCAATGGCTGATTTGGATTCTTTAATAAATCAATTATAATTTGATCGTTATTAATTTCCGCTAAATCCGATGCTGATTGCTTAAGAAAATCTTTTGCATCCTTGTTGCAATTTGTTTTATTTAAAAGATAGTGAGTGACTTTTTCACTTTTCATTATAGTAGCTAGTAGAAGAGGTGTTCGTCCATAATTTTCTCGGGCCTCAAGATCTGCTTTGTTATCAACGAGAAGTTTAGCTGCTTCTACATTGTTATTTTTACAGGCTAAATGCAGAGCTGTTTCGGTTTTTTCGTTTGGCAGGTCGATCAACATAGTTTTATCACCAAAAAAGAATTTTGCTAGACTTTCTGCCGCTAGATTCATATTAACGAAACTTTGATCATCATGATATCTGAGAGCAAATTTAATAGAATTTTTGAGCCATGGCGTAAACTTTTCAACAGATTCATTAGAATAATCTGCAAAACCAGAATATGTTTTAAAGTCCTTGTTCTTTATATTAATATTTAAATTGAGTAGGCTGCGAAGACTCTCTAGCTTATTATCAATAACCAATTTATGGATAATGCTATTTCCAAAATTATAATTGAACTCACACAGAAACCTGGGGTTCCCACATACAAGAAATTCAACTATATCTTGACAATTGTTTTCAGTAGCATTGTTAAATGCTTCGAAACATTCGTCACTTCCAAACAAGGAATATCTTCTCCAGCCATGTTTTGCCTCTAATAGGGACAGTTTAACCATATCTAAATTGTTATTCTCACTTGCTTTTTTGAGAGCATCTTCAAAAACAGTATTATAATCCGACTTATCAACGTCGCATTTATTAGTGGGATCTTGTAATCGCAATGTTTCTTGTTTCGTGAGATGTTCTAAAAACAATCGTGTTGTTTTAGCATCTAGACAATTAACAGCAGATTCACGTAGTGGTGTACAATGCTCATTGTCTTTAGCAAATATATCAGCATTGTTATCGACTAAGTACTTAATTAGATTAATGTCGTTGATCTTGGCAGCTTCGTGTAGAGCCGTTCGACCCATTTCATTTTTATGATTAATATCTGTGTTGTGAGCAATGAGAGATTCAACTCCATTTAAATTGCCTTGAGAAGCCTGCGCCTGTATTGTTGTCATAGTTGTCTCTTTAATCTTTTGTTATTATAAATTGTACTATCTAAAAATTTAATTGTCAATAAAAAAATTCAGATTCGGATATCTTTAGATAGATATTGACCTCCTTATTTTAAGAATAGTATGTGTTCATCCGTAAGAAGGGGTTAATTTTAACCTAAGTTTTTATATAAGTCATTTATAAATAATATTTTAAGTGGGTCGTTAGTGGGTGAATAGTGATAAAACTAAGCGTTACTTTAAATCTATAAATTGAATCCTAAGCGTGAAAATAATAATCAAAAAATAAGCTAAGTTAAACGTAACAGGCCTTATTATCACTAAAACAGGTAAATTGAGAAAGTATTTTCCCTAGAAGAAGATATTTTTTTAAATCAAATTGCTGCATAATCTACTTTTTTAACCATCTATAATTGAAATTATTTTATGACTCGTAATTTATTAAAGGCTCCTGATAGTCCAGTCCTTATGCATTCATGTTGCGCGCCTTGTGCAGGAGAATTAATGGAAGCGATGGTGGAATCTAAAATTCCTTTTGCTATCTACTTTTACAACCCCAATATACATCCATTAAAAGAGTATGAAATTCGTAAGAATGAAAACATA
Source organism: Chlamydiota bacterium (assembly GCA_022601335.1). Lineage (GTDB taxonomy): Bacteria > Chlamydiota > Chlamydiia > Chlamydiales > JAAZZY01 > JAJACV01. The sequence goes on from JAJACV010000053.1 coordinate 11,312, forward strand.
CGTTATGCTGAAAAAATGAATATTCCATTTATTGACGCCGATTATGATGCAGATCGCTGGTTTGAAAAAACCGAAGGTTTAGAAGATTCTCCTGAAAGAGGAGAGCGTTGTACGCTTTGTTTTGATATTCGTTTTGAAAGGACAGCTGAATATGCAAAAAGAGAGGGGTATCCTGTTATTACTTCAAGTCTTGGTATCTCTCGCTGGAAAAACATGCAGCAGATTAATGATTGCGGAGTCAAGGCTGCAAAAAGGCATGATGTCGAGTATTGGACCTATAATTGGAGAAAAGGGGGTGGAGGCGCTCGCATGTACGAAATTGCAAAACGTGAAGAGTTCTATAAGCAAGAGTATTGTGGCTGTATCTATTCGTTAAGAGATTCAAATAAATGGCGAAAGCAAAATAATCGCTCTCTCATTCAAATCGGACAAGAATACTATACTAAGTTGGAAGAAAAGTAATTCTTACCAAAATTTGAGAATTTTCCACCAAAGTCCTCCAACAACTAACCAAACTAGAATGTTGCAGATACTCATAATGAGTCCTATTTGCCACCATTTCTTTAAAGAGACATATCCAGAGCTAAAGAATATGGGGGCAGGGCCACAACTGTAGTGGGTTAGTCCTCCAAATAAGCTGCTAAAGAAAGCTAAAATAAGCACTGTGAGTAGGGGCGGTGCTCCTATTTGGATAGCAGCTGCCAAAAAAGCAGAGTACATCGCTGTAAGGTGCGCTGTGTTGCTGGCGAAGAAGTAGTGACTGTAGAAATAAAGGACAATCATAATCAGAAAAGCCCAGTGCCAAGTCATTGAGGAAATAAACGAGACAATGTTCATCGAAAACCAAGTGAAAAAACCGAGGTTTTTAAGAGCTGTTCCAATGGCTACGAGAGTGCCTAACCAAAAAAGGGTGTCCCAAGCGGTGTGCTCTTTCAAACAATCTTTCCAGTTAATCACCCCACAAAACAATAAAAACATCACACCCAAAAGAGCGGCTGTTGTGTTTGAAATTTTTAGGTAAGCTCCAAATAGCCATAAATTTAATACGACAAAGAAAATACCGAGCATTAATTTTTCATCGAGAGTCATTTTACCCATTTCTTTAAGCTTATCGCTTGCCATAACGGGCGCTTCTGGAGAGTGTGACAATTTAGGGGGAATGATTTTTTTCAGAAGCATAGGAATAATCAGTATACTTGCAATTCCCGGGACAGAGGAGGCTAAAAACCACTTACCCCATGTTAAAGTAATTCCAAATTCGCTTGCAATTTCAGCTGCAATTGGGTTAGCTGCCATGGATGTTAGAAACATAGCACTGACAATTACAGAACCTTGAAACGTCGCTATAATTAAGAATCTTCCGGTACTTAAAGTTTTGTCTTGTTCATCATAGGTTTTAGCTAAGGCTAAAACAATAGGAAAAATAATTCCTCCCGCTCTTGCTACTAGGCTTGGGATAAAAGGAGCTAAAATAAGTTCGCTTAAAATAATTCCGTAGACTAAGCCAATAATACGGTGACCAAATGATCTTACAAAGATATAGGAGGCTCGCATGGCAAGACCTGTCTTTATCAGACCTTGAGCTAGAAAGAAGGAAACAAAAATAAGCCAGATACTAGGGCTGCTTAGTCCTATAGAAATTTCCTTAAAAGTAAGAGTGTGTGTTGTAATGGCAATAAGAGAGCCCATCAAAACCATAGGAGCTACAGGGAGCGGCCTTGTAACAAGTCCTGTAATAATAAATAGAAATATAGCAAAAAGGTGCCAGGCTTGAGGGGTGAGTCCCGCAGGGACCGGAATAGCCCAAATACCAGCTCCGACTAAAGCTGTTATTAAGAAAGGGATCGGTTTGGCTCCTCTCCATTGAGCTTTTTCAGGAACGACGATATGTCCCTTTTCTTGAACACTTGCTGTTTTATTAAATGTAGTCATAGGCAAAAAAAATAGGTATTAATTTGACGATCATGATATTAAAATGAGGATCGTGTTTATCATAACTTAAGAAATCTTTGAAAGAGAAAAAAATGAAAAGTGTCAAAATAAAAAAAAAAGTAAGGGGATCTGGTTTATATTCACTTCAAGTAGAAATTGAAAATGCTTTAAATCAAATTCTAAGCTCAGCTCCTCGCTCTCAATCAGGAATATTAAATCTCTTTAATCTACATACGAGCTCAGCGCTTCTTATTAATGAATCATGGGATGACTCAGCAAAACGTGATCTAGAGAAATTTTTTGATCACTTAGCTCCGTATGATCTCCCTTTTATTGAACATACCTTAGAGGGACCTGATGATTCTCCAGCTCATATGAAATCAGCTCTATTACAACAAAACATCGCCCTTATTGTTGAAGAAGGCCAACTTTTAATGGGTCAATGGCAGGGTGTTTTTTTAGCTGAGTTTAGAGAAGCTCCACAGACTCGAACTATTTTAATCAAATATCAACCAGATTAATTTATGAAGAAAATGGTTTACTTTCATCATAAACTAAACTGCCCTCCTTTAACGGGAGCGGAGCTGCATTCACATGAAATTCTTAAAACGATGAAAGATCTAGGCTTTAAGATTTATATTTTTGTCTTAGAGACTGAACAGCGTCCCGTTGTAATGAGAGATAACTGGATTTATGAAGAGGTTTTTATTTCAAAAAATATCACTTCTAAAAAAAGAATGAAAAAAAAATTTAGTGATTATCTTGATAAAGTAGTCCCTGATTATATTTTTATAAACTATGCGTCTTGGGATTTTATCCTAGATCATAAAAAATATGCGGCAAGTACTCGAATTATTTACAATCATCACTTTGAGTCTATTCGTTTAAAAATGACAGAAGCCTATCTTAAAAAATTTAAAGATCACTTTCCAAGCTCTATTGATGATGTCCACCCAGAACTCTATTCACAAGATTTTTTCATCAATAAAAATTTCACACCTGATCCAGAAGAATACCGCATTTATAATCAATATGATTTTACTTTAGCTATTGAAGATTTTGGAGCACCCTTGATTAAACAAAAATGCTCTAAAACAACTGTTATTAGTTTCCCTGTTACTTTATCTCCAAGAGACTGTAAACCCAAGTATCAAAAATTAGCTCTCTATACGATGTCACCTTATACTTTCGCTTTTCAAGGATATTATTTTTTTGTTAAAAAAATCTTGCCTCTCATTGTAAAAAAAGCCCCTCTTTTTAGAACGAGAGTTATTGGTCTTGGCTCGGATCTGTTTTTTCCTGCACCAAATATGGTATGTAAAAATTATGTGCTAGATTTAAAAGCAGAGTATCAACAAGCCTCCCTTAGCTTATCACCCGCTTTTTCAGGCACAGGACAGCAAATAAAAATCATAGAGTCTATGCATTTTGCAGTACCTCCCGTTGCAATGAGAAACCCTATGCAATTTAACCCAATAGAACATGCAAAAACAGGATTTATTGCAGATACTGCAGAAGAATTTGCTCACTATACCTTGCAGCTGTACCTAGATAGAGATTTAGCTCAAACCATGGGGAAAAAAGCGCAAGAAGTAGCTCAATCTTATTATAATCATCAGCTTTTGAAAAATAAGCTTCGTAGTCTTTTAGAAATAAAAAAGCCGCTAAAAAATTAACGACTTTTTTATTATTGAATTGCTGTGGATTAACGATCCGTGGAGAGAACTAAATTTTCTAAATCAAATCCGTGCAGCTGCTCTAACAGAAGAGCGTAGCTTACACCTACAGCTGTTTGTGTATTAATCTCTACCCATTTATGAGATGCTTTATAGTAATCTCTGATAGGTTCAAATTCATCATTAAATTTAACAAGTCTGTTTCTGATAGCCGCTTCGCAATCATCATTATTGGCTGTAAGATTGTGGCCACACTCATCACAAATACCTTCTTTTTTAGGAGGCATATAATCTAGGTGATAAGATTCACGGCAGTTTGGGCATGTTCTTCTACCTAATAAGCGATTAATAACAACCTCTTCCTCTATGAGCAGATTTACAGCTACTATGTTATGGTCTTTAGCTAGAATTTTATCCAGCATTTTAGCCTGATTGACTGTTCTTGGAAATCCATCTAAGATAAAGCCCTTTTGGCAGTCGGATTCTTTAATCCGTCTTGCTAATATTTTAGCGATCACTTCATCAGGCACGAGTTGTCCCTCAGACATATACTCTACAAGCTCGATAGAAAGAGGCGAGTTTTCATTGTTTTGAGCGCGCCTTAAAAGATCTCCCGTTGAAATATGCGGCAGCTGAGTGCCGCGGCTGAGTTTTTTACAAAGCACTCCTTTTCCTGCGCCAGGAGCTCCCATAAAAATAAAAACAGTTTGCTCACAATAACTTTTAGCTGGATTAACTAAGGTTAAAAGGAAAAGAGCAAGAAATGAGATGCGTTTGAACATAATAACTCCTAATTGGATGTTAGCTGAGCATTTAAAGAAAGTTGAGGGAGTTTCTTTGAAAGATTGTCCATCAGATTTAAAAAACAATTGTCAACGGAGCCAAAAGCTGGGAGATCAAACCATACGGGGTGATCTTTATAGTGTTCTTCTAGGTTTTGGAATTCGTTTCGAAATAGATCTAATCTATCTCTTATGACTGTAGGATTGTCGTCGGATCTAGTAAATAAAGGGTGCTCGCAGTCCTCACAGTGGGTTTCTTTCTTTGAAGGAGCATAATCTACATGATAGATTTTAGCGCAGGAGTGACAGGTGCGTCTTCCTGATAACCTTTGGATAATAGTTGAGTCATCTAAACAGATATTGAGCAGGTACAGAGTTCGAGGATCTGCTACATACTGATCAAGAACTTTAGCCTGATCAAGGGTGCGGGGAAAACCATCTAAGATAAAACCCTCTCTGCAGTCAAAAGATTGAATTCTCATTAGAAGAAGCTCAAGCATCATCTCATTTGAAACAAGTTTTCCTGCGTTAATGAGTTCTCTAATGGATAAAGCTATTTCAGTGTTTTCTTCTGAAACACGTCGAAGTAAGTCTCCTGTAGAAATATGGGGTAAGTTTAGAGTCATCGAAAGCTTTTTAGCTTGCGTACCTTTACCAGCTCCAGGAGGGCCAAAAAAGACAAATACGGGACAATTAATTTTTTTTTGCATTGAAATCTATAACCTTTAAAACCCTGATAATATCGAGATGAGTGCAAAAATTCAATTATATTCTTATTTCTAGGTTTGATTGACCCTATGTGTTTTTTATATAAGTTTTTATAGATAAGATAAATACAGTTTAAATCGATAAAGAATATGTTTTTTAGCTGCGGGTAAAAGGATCTTTTTTTTAAGATGCAGAATATGAGTAAAAGATTTTTTATATTGCTCGGCGGTGCTTTTCTACTGGTGCTCTCAGGGTGTTCTCACTTTACCCCTGAACCCAAAAGAACGCAGCTTGAAATTCGTCAAATGCAAACACATGTTTACGATATCAAAAGCTTCAAGCTTGTGATGAAAGCAATGCTCAATGTGCTTCAAGATGAAGGCTTTGTTGTCAAAAATATCCAGCTTAATGTTGGATTCTTAACAGCCACCAAAGAAGTAGATATTGAATCACCTGGGGTGCGTTTTTGGGGAGGTGCTTTTGCGACCCCGGATCGCTGGATAAAAATGAGTGTCATAGATGTAACGGCAAATGTATCCGAGTTCGGAAGCCGCACCAAAGTAAGAGTTAATTTTCAGATGAAAAAAATTGATAATTATGGGGCTGTAGTGGGTGTTTACCAAATTCAAGACCCTCAGTTTTATCAGGACTTTTTTGCTAAAGTTAGTAAAAGTATCTTTATCCAAGAGGAAAAATTATGAGAATTTTTTTATTGCTCCCTATAATCGCTCTTCTCTGTAGTGGTTGTGGACATCGCTATCGAAAAGATCAGGCTAAGAATCCAAGCCGATTTACTCTCGGTGAAGTGCAACTAAAGATTAAAAAAGGGATGAGCCAAGCGGAAGTAGCTAAGGCGCTAGGGTCTCCTAACATTGTCACCAAAGATAGTGACGGTCAAGAAGCTTGGGTCTACGATAAAATGAGCCGTAGCGTCGAGTATTACGACAGTAGCGGTGGCTTTTGGGTTCTTATTGTTGGCGGAGGCGGCACCAGAGGAGGTGCTACGACGACTCAAGACACCTTAACTGTCGTTATCAAGTTTAATGACCGTGATCGTGTTGATAATGTTACGTATCACTCAAGTCGCTTTTAAGAACGGTGCCAACGATCTTTTCAAGTTCGCCTTGTTCTTGTAGATCCATAATAATGTCACATCCCCCTATAAACTCTCCACCAATGTAGAGTTGAGGAATGGTTGGCCAATCCGAAAACTCTTTGATTGCTTGTCTTAGGTTATCGTCTTCTAAAACATTACGAGTGACGTAAGGAATCTCTAAGCGGTTTAAAATTTGAACAACGCGAGCTGAGAACCCACATTGAGGCATTAATTTTGAGCCCTTCATGTATAGGATAATAGGGTTTTCTTTGATTTCTTCTTCTATAACTTTTTTAGCTTGTTCTATTTCAGACATAGTTTTTCCTTGGGTAACTGATTCCAGGTCTTAAAGGTATATGTTTTGACTTTAAGAGCGTGTAGATAGGAAGTAAAAGAGTCTTTTAAAGGCTTCATCACTAAGCGGTGTTGTTCTAAGAGAGTTTTACCTTCAAATGAGTCAGAGATAACAATTGCCTCAAGGTGAGTTTGATCCTGCATGGGGTCAAGTATTTCAATGCGACTATCTTTAAAAGAATTTTCTAAACATTTCTTTACTTGATCTACAACGTTCATAGGCTCCTTATTCAAAAGAGATATTTTATCCATTATTTTTGATTAAATCAAGATGTGTATGGACCTTCAATAAGAATCTCATTGATCGGTCTACGGCTATTAGGATGTTCTTCATGAGCTACATCTGAGCGGTTTTTTGGTTTTTTTCCAATAGCGAGCATAGCTTCGACGTGCATTTCACTTGGAATGTTTAAATCTTTTTTTGACTTATCATAATCAAATCCTTCCATGGCGTGAATAACGTAATCGCGATGAGCCCCTTCAAGAGCTAGGCTCATCCAGGCTGCCCCTGCATCAAAACTATGAGTAATAGAAGGCTTTCCATTTCTTTCAAAATGTGTTTTAGAGGTAAGAACGACTAAAAGAGCTGCTTTTTCAGCCCATTCTTGGTTCGCTGGAACCAGTAGATCAAAAAAAGTTTTCCAGTGAGGAGATGATTTTTTGGCATATAAAAATCTCCAAGGTTGAGCGTTGTATGAAGAGGGGGCCCATCTGGCCGCTTCAAAGAGAGGTAGAAATTCATCTTCAGACATTTCCTCACCACTCATTATTCTAGGGGACCAACGATTCAATAAAAGATTATGAATAGGGTAGTTTGGGTGTCTATACGGTTCAACTTCTGGATTTAGATTGTCTGACATGAGTTCTCCTAAAACTTTTTTTTTATTGCCTAATGTAATACAATAGATGCTTGAATAAAACAAAAAATGATTATGAATGAAATATTAATTAATGCCATTGAATTACTGCAAAAGCAGTTTCCTCAAAACTCTAAATCGTCCCTTCAGAAATGGATTAAGCATGGCCGCATTTATTATCTAGGGCGCGTTGTGAAACGAGCTAATCAACCAGTCTCTTCGTCAGGAGAATTAACTCTGAATAAAAAAGAGATTCAACGCTTTTCTTTCCCTGTTCTCTTTGAGGACGATGATTTAATCGTAGTTAACAAACCCGCTCAACTTCTATCTGTTGCTAGTTTAGATCCTGATGAAAGAAGTGTTCACGAATACCTTAAAAAAGAATTCAAACCTCAAAAAATTTATCCGGTGCACAGACTTGATAGAGAAGTTTGTGGTCCTCTCATTTTTGCTAAAACAAAAAGAGCTTCAGACGCTCTAAAAGAAGCTTTTTTTGAACGATGCGTAAAGAGAGAATATAAAGCAATTGTTGAGGGGCTTCTTCAGCCATCAGAAGGTACTTGGGAGAGTTACTTAGAAGAAAAAGCTAATTACAAAGTCCATGTTACTAAAGATCAAGGAAAGCATGCCGTCACTCATTACACGGTTCTAGATCAAAACAAAGCAGCTTCTTTAATCGCGCTGACCCTCGATACTGGACGGAAGAATCAATTGAGGGTACATAGCCAGCAATCAGGACACTCTATTGTAGGTGATGTAAAGTATGGATCCTCTTTTGAAAGAGGTGCTAAGTTTGCTCTTATGGCTCATAAGCTTGACTTTAAGCATCCATTTACTGAACAAGAGCTCACTTTTGAAGTGGAGCCACCTCCATTTTTCAAGAAACTTCTTCATGAATTTAAACTCAAATTCTAAAAAAAGGAGCTCCAGCTTGAAGCTCCTTTTAATAAGATCTATCTTAAATTGGCCTCAAAAACCCCTTTTAAGATAGCATTTGTGTCTGAAAAATCAGTTGAGAATCCAAACTCTCCGCTAAATAATTCAGTAAACTCTGACCAGCTCTCTCCATCTAAGCTAAACAAAAGATCATTCTCAGAGCACTTTACAAAAAAATCATGAATAATTTTGATAGATCCGACTCTAGAATCTGCTAATTGAAAAACCTCACCTTTGACTTGAAGATCTATTGGAAAAGAGTCTCCAGCGGAAAATTTTTTCTCTAGCCAAAAGTTTTGAGTGAGATCATTTGTTTTTGAAGCACTTGAATTTGTTTCAACGTTTTGTTTGTTTGAAGCACAGGTAGGTGCTGCATAGTTTGTGTTAGAAATTAATAATGTTTGCATACTATTCTCCTTACTACATGTGTAGTATTTAGGGGGTTAAAAAAAGTAGTTCTATAAGAATTTTTTCTTAATTCATGGCGTTTATTTCAAAGTCTAGATTTAATTTAAGGGGTTGGTTATCTTCTGTTACAGGTAAGTCAAAGTTACATGCGAGAGAGAAGAGATCTTGTAGATCAGACCAGTTTTCTCCATCGATGCTAAAAACGGTTTCATCATTAATGACTTTGATATAGACATCCTGAATAATTTCTAAAAGAGCCGGTTGACTAAAGTTAAAAACATTTCCATCAGCTCTAATCTTCAAAACATGAAAACCTTTAGGTAACACAGTATGGGTTTTCCTATCTGAAGAAACATAGTCTAAGGGATTAATTTGTTCTTCTCTATCTTGATAGTAATTAACTCTCTCTCTTACGGTTAGTGAAGTCATGGGTAGTAGAGATGTAGGGGATAGTGTCATATAATTTTCTCTTGTTAATGAAGTTAAAAATAGCCAATATCACTTCTAAAAAAGCAATAGCTGAAATAAAGTAATAGAATAAATGATATAATATCCAGGATAAAATATTTTTTAACTCTTTGCTTTAGTAGAATATTTTTCACTCTCCCTCTTACTTTGTTTTTTATAATAAAGGGATGAGAAGTTATTGAATTTTGAGTCCTGCGCACTTGAGCTAGTTTGTAAATTGCTTGAGAGAGGTTGAGATTTGTGACATGAGAACGAAGAGCTCTTTCATCGCATGCTTTTTCTCTCGTTTGACTTAATAAATAAAGAGGTAGTCCTGGTATAAGAGCTTGTATCAATTTTAAGACAGGAGTTGTCCATAAATCAAATCGCTCAATATGTGCGAGCTCATGGTAAATGACACTTTCTACTTCATTTAAGGAGAGTCTTTTTCTAATGTGCTTTGGTAAAATAATTTTAGATTTAAAGAGACCATGAACTAAGGGGGATTGATTTGAATATGTAGACTCTTTGATGGAAACCTTTTTCTCTATAAGCCTCTTTTTTAAAGAATCAGACAATTCACTTGTGTCAAATTTCACGTGCTCTTTAGATAAAAAGTGGCGCTCTTTAAGACAGTTTTTAAGAAATAAGCCAACTCTTACCAGAGAAAGAATTATCAAAAAATAACAAACACAGACAATACAGTAACTTTTCATTGAAGCTGTTATAAGATCAAAAAAAGAGAAAGCGCTCCCAGCTCCTCCCTCTGTTTTAAAACATAAGGAAACGTTAAATAAGCAGCTTTTTATAATACCGATCCCTAGAGATAGGTTTTTTGAGTTTTTTTCTAATTGATGTAAATGAATTCCTTGATAAATGGACCAGTCGCGTAAGTTGTATAAGAAGAAATTAAACACAACTTTAGCGACAGGGATCAGTCTAAACAGAAACTTCCAGTTGTGGGATTTTATAGGTAGAACCCACAGCAAAAGTTCAATTAACAGAAAGAAAATGAAGTAAGTTGTCACACTATTAAAAACGAGATTAGGAATTAGATGGACAAATAGATTATGATTCATGTTTGTACCTTTTGATAATTTTCTCGATTTCTTCTAGTTCCTTTTTAGATATTTTATCCGACGAGTTTATTAAGTATTGGATCATTCCTGAGGTTTGTCCCCCAAAAAGTTTTTGTTTAATGCGGTTTAGAATAGATAAGTTCTGTTCTTTTTGAGCACTATAGACAAATTGTCTTCCGATTTTAATACGTTTGACCAGTTTTTTTGAATGCATGCGCGAGAGAACCGTTAAAATAGTTGTGTAGGCGTAAGTATTGTTTAGTTCTTTTTCAAGTTCACTTACAGTGGCTTGTTTGCAAAGTTGGAGTTTTTGCAAAATAATAAGTTCTAGTTCGCCTGGAGCATTTCTTTTTTTCATGCGCAATATCTTACTACGTTTGTAGTATTTCAGGCAAGCGCTTTTGCTTTTAGTTATTTTTGATATGTTATAAAGATTCCTTTTGAAAGTGATGATTCACACTTATTTAAAGAAGCTCATTAAGATAAAAAGAAAGAGTCTGTGCTATACAGGCTTCAAATGCCGGTTGTCCAAGGATTGTCTAGAGAAGAGTCCCTTACATTTTTTTTTCAGAAGATTGTCTTTTAGGCATTCTCAACAGTAGAAAAAGAGCCATAGAAAAGCTTACAATAATCATCGGAATGGCAGGCATCGCTTTTTGTGTTGTCTGGTATCTATATACAAAAAAAGATCCTAAGATAATTGCTTGAATTAAAGCGAGCTGTTGCCCTTTAGGGTTTCCTTTCAACATTTTAATGCCGTTAAAGGCTATTAAAACGCCAAATGTAACTCCTGCAATAAGAGAGGGGATGCTACCTGCAATAAAGCAGCCTAACATTCCACCTAGAAGAACGAGGGTTGCATAGGCTAAAACGACTTTGGCTGATGTTTTCATAAAATTCCTGGGGTTAATCTTCACTTGGGTTGGTTACTAAAGAGATAGAGTGAATGGCGGTTTTTAAGTGAGGTTTTAAAAGCTCAAAAACCATGCGGTGCTGCTCTACTTGAGATTTGTCCTTAAAAAGGTTGGAGTGAATTTGAATTTTAAGATGAGCTTTACCAGCTTGGTGTCCTGGGTGGTTTTTATGCAAATGTGTTTTGTCTTCGATAATTAATTTTGAGGGGTTTAGTCTTTCTATTAAAAGCTCTTCTATCTCATCTATCCAATTACTCATATCTTTCCTTGATTATTCTTATAAAAAGTGTATAAAAAAACTAAAAGGAGGTTTCATCCTATGTCTTCACAAGAGCCCTGCCCAGATAAACTAGAACGTCTTTTAGAAGAATATTCTTTAAAGTTAGATCATTTTGAGAGTAAATACAATCCTTTTTTTAAAGAAGTGGGTGTTCAGCTAAAAGAAAAAGTAGATCATTTGAGAGAACGCATTGAAAGGTATGCTAAGTATCATGGAAATCATCAATTAAAACATCTAATAGAGTCAAAAAGCGCTAAAGATGAGATAGATGCAGTTCATATGGAAGTTGAAACGCTGAAATCCAAAATGAAAGAGATGGATCGCTTGCATAAGTTAAATGAGAATATATCTTAAAAAAGCTTGAAACTTTATTTGAAGTTCTTTTTCATGGTCTCATGAATGATTCTTTGAAAATGTTTGATGCACCAAGAGTTATGAGCCCTCCTAAACAGAAAGTACCAGGGTGGGTGCGTTGGCCCCTGCGTATTTTAGCTTACCCAATTATGATTTTGGATGTCTATTCCCAGAAGTTTGTTTATCTTCTGTTTAAACCTAAATATAAAATTGAAGGCGATTGTAAACAAAGAGGCAATTGTTGCCACTTTATTCATATGGGCTGGCCTAAGAAGGGAAAACTATCTCTTTTTTCAAAACTCTACATTTTCTGGCAAACTGAAATACTAGGCTTTTACTTTAGAAGTTTTGATTTTATTGAAGATGAAGAGTTGACTCGGGTGATGAGTTGCAGGTATTTAGGCTCAAATGGGAAATGTAATCATTACGGTCTGAGACCCGGTATTTGTAGAGATTGGCCTAAAACACATCTTTTGAGAAAACCACATTTACTCAAAGGATGTGGTTTTAAAGTTGTCCTACGCAAAAAAAATAAGCTTTAAGAAGAAAGAATCTCATTTTTCATTTCATAAATTACCTTCCTTGCGTTATCAGAAAAATTAAGTGAGGTAGGTATGATTAAGCGAGCTTTTGTAAGAGGACTTTTAGCGCTGACTCCAGTCGCTATTACATTCGCTGTTTTAATATGGCTCTATAATCTTATTGAAAACTTTGTAGGAGGGCTTTACAAACGCTATATAGGTGAACAATACTATTTTGAAGGGCTTGGAGTTCTAATTGTTTTTGCTCTCATCTTCTTGGTGGGCATTATTATAAATAATTGGTTAATGCGGAAAATTTACTCGGGATTTGAAAAGCTTCTCGATAAACTTCCTTTTGTTAAAACCCTGTATCGCTCTGTTGTCGACTTAATGAGTTTATTTAAAGGCAATTCTCAAATGAAAGAGAGCCGGGTTGTAATGGTTCTTTATCAAAACAGTAAAGTTTTAGGGCTCGTTTCTCGAGATAGTTTTGAAGACTTACCTAAAGGAGTGGGACAAGAAGGGGAAGTTGCTGTATATATTCCAATGAGTTACCAAATCGGAGGCTTTACAGTAATTGTTCCTAAATCAATGATCCAACCCATTGATATGGGAATTGAAGAAGGTCTTCGCTTTGCTGTTACAGCGGCTATGCCTGGACAAGCAAAAGAGGGGAGCGCTGAAGATGAGCCTAAAAAGTAACAGCTACTTTTTAATCGTAGCTCTTCTCTTTTTGCACACCTCTCTTCAATCTCAAAATCGCGCTCTTAGCGACTATATTGTCACCTTTAATGATCATATTACTCAACAGCAACAACTCTCCTATACAGGCTTTTATGAAAGAGGCTCGGCAGGTATTCATGAAATTAGCTTGTATTATTCTTCTACAAAACTTCTTTCTCTAGATCAAGCTCGCACGCTAGTTGTTGAGTTTATAAATGAGTTTCTTTCGGGGTTAAACCAAAGCGCAAGACTAAAGTCTCAGTTGCAGCCCTATCCTTTTACTGAAAAAGGGTTAGATATAGTTATTTTTTTTAGGAATGATAGGGGAGGGTATGCCCCATCCCCTTATATAGGACAAGTTTCAATACAAAAAGGAATCGTTACTTATTCAAAATTTATAAGAGGTCAGTTTGAAGTAATCAAGCAAGAAAATTTTTCCTTTTCTGAAAAAGCAATTGCTAAATTAGAGGCTTGCTATCAATGGAACATGAATTAACTTCAAGCGTTTCTAGTTACTTATAATCAGTATGATTAAAGATCTCATTTTTTATTGTCTTTCAGTAGCAGCGATAATTGAATCAATCAATCCAGAATAATTAACAGCTCCCAATACAATAGCTCCTGCTGTAAGTGCTGCTGGTAATGCAAAAGGCCAAGAAAGTCTGTTTATGCATGTCAATGCAATAAGAGGAGTTGCCACACAAGTAACAAGATAAACATTTAGGAAGGCATCCGCCACACTATTGAAAGTTTTCTCTAGATAGGCAACACTTCGGTCTGTCTTTTTTCCATTAAGTGATTGAATATCATGAGAGTAGCTAAAATATTTTCCTGAAATAACGGGAAAATAATTAAGGTAGTTCTTTTTGTTGCCGATCGCTGGAAAATCTCTGGCTTGACTTACAGTAGCTTCTATATTTTGTATGCTCATTTTCTGGAAATCCTTTAATTGCTTATCTAGTTCTTATATTTTAAGTGTTTTTTATTAATTTAAGATAAAGACAATGTTTTTTTTTAAAAATTGATTTAAAGCAAGTTTGATTTAGATATAATGAGCATGGCTCAAGCTAGACGTTGAGTGAATAGTTTGGGTGAGTTGTGTGTAAAATTCTTGAAATAGAAGTAATTTGTGCTTTTTTGCTTAGCATATTTATGCTCGTTTATTGACTTCGGATGAGTATGAAGAATTAAAATCTTTTCTCTAACCCATTTGAGAAGCAAAGTGTGCAGCTACTCTGGTGGAATAAAATCTAAGAAAGTGTCTACTTAAAGATATCACACCAGCTGTGATCATCAACTGGTAATGTGGATGCTTGGTTCTATCCACAGTACTGTACCTACAGAACCAGCTGCAATAGTTCCTTGTAATACTCTGAGAGCTCTAGTAAACATGAATATCTCCAAATTTATTCAGTTAATAGAATAAGGGACTTAAGAAGTAAAAAGCTATTCCTTCGCCATTTTTTTTAGAATATATTCCAAAAAAATCAGAAATTAATCACCAGAAGGAGACACGCCCATAACAGCAGTAGGTTCAAAATTTATAGGAGGGCAGTTTGAAGTAATCAAGCAAGAAAATTTTTCCTCTTCTGAAAAAGCAATTGCTAAATTACTTCAAGCCTATCCTTTGAATTAACGGATTCGTTTTCTATCAGATTCCTTTAAAACTCTTTTCCTGAGCCTAATATGATTTGGAGTAACCTCAATAAGCTCATCTTCAGCTATGTAATCAATAGCTTGTTCAAGGATGAACTTTTTAGGAGGTATTAATTGGATCATTTCATCTGTTCCTGAGGCTCTTACGTTAGTAAGCTGCTTGCCTTTGGTAATGTTAACAACTAAGTCATTCGTTCGACTGTTTTCTCCGATGATCATACCCTCATAAACATCTTCAGGAGGGTTCACAAAAAGAGTGCCTCTCTCTTGAAGATTAAAGCAAGCATAACCATTTACTTTGCCTGTCATATTTGAAATCAAAACGCCTCTAGAGCGCTGTTGAATATCTCCTTTCCAAGGTGCAAAAGAATCAAAAAGAGCTGTTAAGATTCCTTGTCCACGTGTTTTGGTTAGAAAGCTTCCTCTCCAGCCCATCAAGCCACGTGTGGGCATTAAAAATTCAAGTCTAGTGATGCCATGTTCGTCTGTTTCCAAAGACTGCATTTCACCTTTGCGTACAGAAAGTTCTTCAATAATTGTTCCACTGTATGCATCTGGTACTTCAATGTAGATACGTTCAATAGGTTCGTGTTTTTGCCCATCAATCGTCTTGAGTAAAACTTTAGGTTTACTAATGCAAAGCTCAAAACCCTCTCTTCTCATACTTTCAATAAGAACAGCTAAGTGAAGTTCTCCTCTACCAGCTACTGTGACTTTTTCTTTATCTTCAGCATCAAAAATGATTTGAAGAGAAACATTGCCCTTCTTTTCTTCCAGCAATCTCTCTTTAATTTTATTCATCGTTAAATGTTTTCCATCTTGACCCGCAAAGGGACAAGCGTTCACCATAAAGTCGACAGACAAAGTAGGCTCGGCAATATCAATAGTTGGTAATTGCGTGATTTTTTTAGGAGAGCAGATGGTATCTCCAACTAATACTTCTTCAGCGCCTGCAATACAGACAATATCTCCGCAAAGACCTTCTTCTTGCTCCAGTTTTGTGATTCCTAGATAAGTTTGAATACGAGTGACTTTCTTCTTAACTTCTTTGCCCTCTCTATTGATTAAAATAAAATCATCACCCTTTTTAATCGACCCATTTAGTATCTGTCCCGTTGCCTGTCTTCCTCTATATTTGTCATAGTGCAAAGTAGCGCACTGCATCAAAAAGGGAGCTTCAGGATCTCCTTGAGGAGATGGAGCTTTTTCTATGATTAAATCAAAGAGAGGCTTTAAGTCTTTAGGCTCATCTGTTGATTCTTTCATTGCGTAGCCTTTCATTGCTGAGGCATAGCAGCATGAAAAGTCCGCTTGTTCGTCTGTGGCTCCTAACTCTATGAAGAGGTCAAAAACTTCATTAAGCACTCGATCAGGATCTGAGTGAGGGCGATCAATTTTATTAATAACAACAATAGGGTGAAGTCCAGCCTCTAGCGCTTTCTTTAATACAAATCGTGTTTGAGGCATGGGGCCTTCTCTTGCATCTACAAGTAGAAGAACCGAGTTAACCATTCCCAAAATACGCTCCACTTCTCCAGAGAAGTCTGCGTGACCCGGTGTGTCAATAATGTTAATTTTAACCCCTTCATAGACAACAGAGGTGTGCTTCGCAAAAATAGTAATTCCACGTTCTTTTTCTTGATCATTACTATCCATTACGCGTTCTTGGACAGCTTCGTGTTCTTCAAAAGTGTGTGTATGCGCCATGATAGCGTCTAAGAGAGTCGTTTTACCATGGTCAATGTGTGCAATAATAGCAATATTTCTTATCTTAATGTCTTTGTCTTTCATGAATTAGGGGGTGTTATAGTTTTTTTTCGGGAATAATAAACCAGCCTACTAGGTAAGCTATCGTCATTGGGGCAAATAAGGTGGTCAGTGTAATGACAACCATAATAAGCCTTAGAACAGTGGCATCAACTTTTATCAATTTTGAAAGGCCTCCGCATATCCCGGCTAAAATGCGGTTGTTTGTTGACCTGTATAATCTTCGAAACTCGAACGCAGGAGAGTTCTTTGGCTCTAGCGGTATAAATGCCGATGCAAGCAAGTAGACCAGCACAATAGGAACAAATCCTGTTAGGGCACATACAAAAATAAATAATAGACGAACTATAACAGGATCTAACCTGCAGTAAGATCCTAAACCGCCACACAAGCCTACTATTTTTTTGTCATACCTAGAGCGGTATAGTCGTCTCATTCGTTCAGTTTTGTTTGATTTGCTATTGATTATAAAGAAAATCGATTACTATTGAAATAGAAAAACGGCTCTCATAAAAGAAGCTTTTTTTTGAAAATGCTAGGGAAATATTTTTTTACTTCTTAGTAGGGTCTAAGGGAATAATGATCCAGGCTATCAAGTACCCTATGAAAAAAGGGACTATCCCCGTAAGTAGCATTAATATAACGGTGATAATTCTGAGAAGAGATGAATCCATTTTATAGCGTTTTCCCATGCCGCCTAGAATTCCTCCAATCATTCTGTCTTTTCGAGATCTATATAACCTTTTCATTATAAACGCCTTAATTTTCGTTTAACCCTTTAAACTTCACCTTAGTGTAGTCTGAAATAAAAATAAAGCGGATCTTATTAATTAAGACTTCATTTTAACATAATTTGTTTAAAATGTTATTAATCAGTTACGATTTTTTTTTGTAGAATTGCTGTAAAAAATGAGCTAAAAAACTTTTTTGATATAGTTTTTTAGTCAGATATTGAACAGTAATGTCTTCGGGATCTATCATTTTAGCATAAATACAGTAGTCTTTAGCTTTTTCTCTATCCCCTGTTTTCAAGTAATAGAACCCCATTAGAGTGCTAAAACCTAAGACTTCTGAATAGTGAAATGTCTTTCTATCCGGATAAAGGGAGCTTAAATGATTTTGTTGTTTGAAAATTTCAGGTATTTTGGACGTTTTTCCTCGTCTTAAACATTGATCTGCATAATTAATTTTAGCGAAAAGATTTTCAGGATTGTGTTCATAGTTTTTTTGGATAAGTGATTCCGCTTTTCTTATTTTTTTTAGCTGAACGTAAATATAGCCTAATAAGTTGTAAACCTCAGAAAGGTGATTAGATTTATCAAGAAGTTCTTCTACAGGTTTTTTTGCTTCTTTGGGCTTTTTTTGAGCAAGTTCATATAAGTTTAAATACTCTCTGAGGTCGCTTGGAGAAAAAACTTTTGAGAGCTGGTTTGTTAACCGATCATAAGTAATGTCATAAGGTGGAAAAGTAAGAGATTCA
Source organism: Chlamydiota bacterium (assembly GCA_022601335.1). Lineage (GTDB taxonomy): Bacteria > Chlamydiota > Chlamydiia > Chlamydiales > JAAZZY01 > JAJACV01. The sequence continues at coordinate 29,282 of JAJACV010000053.1, forward strand.
AATTTATGCTGTGGAATTTGTGTTGTACTCATAGGGCTCCTTTTGGGCTATTGATAAAAGAGAGAGTCGAATAGTGCAAGAAACTTTTTAAATCAAAAGAGGCTCTACTTCATGTAAAGAGTCTTGGTGTACAAGCATTAGTATTTTATCATTAGCAAAAATTTCGGTTTCACCAGAAGGTACAATATATTTTCCATCTCGTACTATAAGTACAATTAAGATGTTCTTAGGAAAGTTAAGTTCAATAACTTCTTTCCCAACAGATTTTGAATATTCAGGAATAGAAAGCTCCAGCATTTTCATGTCGTGGTGCCTCCCATCTGAGATAGCTGTTTCATCTGTAGTAATGGAACCAGGAGGGGGAGCCGCCTCTTCTAGTTTTAACCATTTAGCAACCACGCCAATGGTTGTACCTTGTAGAAGAATCGAGGTCAAAACAATAAAGAAAACGACATCAAAAATTAACTGAGCTCCTTGAACTTCTGCCATAAGAGGGAACGTAGCTAAAATAATAGGGGCCGCTCCTCTTAAACCTACCCAGGAAATAAGAGTTTTTGCTTTAAAGGAGATAGCTTTTGTGGGTAAACTGATAAACACACTCAAAGGCCGAGCTACAAACATTAAAAAAGCGGCTATGGCAAGTCCTATCCAAATAATTTGAACGGTTTGAGATGGGGACATCAGAAGGCCTAGAACAATGAACATTGAAATTTGCATGAGCCACGAAATTCCAACATGAAACTGTCTTAAGCTTTTTTTATGAAGTGAATTACTATAACTGCAAACAAGACCAGCAACATAGACGGCTAAAAATCCACTACCTCCTAAATAAGTGACCACTGAATAAACAAAGAGTACGGAAGATATTGTAAATACTGGATATAAGCCTTTGTACTCGAGTTTAAGGTGATTAATTCCAAGAACAATAAGCCTTCCAAAGAAATATCCCAGAATAAGTCCAAAGGCCATTTGCTGCACAAACATCAAAATAAGTTTAAAAGTACTTGCATTACTCTGTTGGATAATCTGTATGAGACCAATAGTTAGAAAGACAGCCATGGGATCGTTACTTGCAGATTCCATTTCAAGAAGGGATCCTAGAGACTTTTTTAAACCCACATTCTTTGATTTCAAAATACTAAAAACAGCTGCTGCATCTGTGGATGAAACCACGGCTCCCAAAAGAAGACTCTCTAGAACAGGAAGGCGTAAAATAAAATAGACAAAAGCTCCAGTTGCAATAGCTGTTACAAAAACACCCACAGTCGAGAGGAGAATTCCTTTTCCGAAAATAGGTCGTATGTTATCCCAAATCGTATTATATCCTCCTGAAAAAAGAATATAAACTAAGGCTAAAATTCCTAAAAATTGAGCGGCAAAGGTGCTTTGAAAGTCAATAAATCCAAGCCCTTCTTTACCAGCCAAAACACCTAGGATTAAAAAAAGAATTAGAGAGGGGATTCCTAGCTTTAAAGAGGCTTTACTACTAAAGATGCTCAGCACAAGTAAAATTGACACTTCCAGAAATATTTTTTCAGTAATCATCCAGTATATAGAGGAGTTGAGAATGTAAAAGTTTTCTTCTCGCTTATTAGAAAATATAAGTAAATTATTTTTTTGACTCTACTGCTTTGAAATAGGAGATTCTTTTAATATATTTAGTGAATTTTTAGATATTAAAGATAAAGGTTGGTACAATATCTGAAAATTAATTATTTAATGAGACTTATGAAAAAAGAATATGATGCTGTTATTATTGGTGGGGGTGGTGGACTTAAAATAGCTCGACCCGCTGCAAACTTAGGTTACCGTATCGCTGTTGTTGAGCCGGGTCCTTTAGGAGGAACTTGTTTAAACCGAGGTTGTATTCCGTCTAAAATGCTTATCCATCCAGCAGATGTCGTTCAACAATTAAATGAGGCTTCTTCTTTTGAAGTATTGGGTGCAGCTCAGGTAGATTTTAAAAAATTGATAAAACGAGTTAATACTACAGTAGATGCTGAATCTCAAAGTATTGTTCCCTTACTAGAGAATCATCCTAATGTTGATTTTTATCCTTATTCAGCTAGATTTCTAGATAACAAGTCTGTTGAAGTTAATGGTGAAATTCTTTTTGGAAAAAAGTTTTTTATTGCTGCGGGAGCTCGTCCAGCTATTCCTCAAATACCCGGCCTTCAAGATACACCCTTTATGACCTCAACTGAGTTACTCAGAAGAGAAAATCTTCCCAAAAAAGTGATTATTTTAGGCGGGGGATACATTGCGTGTGAGCTGGGACATTATTTGGGAGCCATGGGGGTAGAGGTTTGTTTTATAGTCAGGAGCAAACTTTTAAGCCAGTTAGATGAGACCATTCAGAAAACCTTTGCTCAAGCTTTTTCTAACCGATTTAAAGTGATTCAGGGACTCCCTGATCAGGTCACTTATCAAAACGATGAGTTCAGAGTTTTTGTGAATGATAAAGAACTTATAAGTGACGCCCTGCTTGTCTCTACAGGGGTCGTCCCAAATAGCGATCAGCTAAATCTAAAAGCGGCAAACATTGAAACAAATGAATCTGGTTTCATTAAAGTCGATGATCACTTGCAAACCAGTCAGAAAAGTATTTACGCTTTTGGAGATATTATCGGACGTTATTTATTTAGACATAGCGTTAATTTTGAAGGTGAATATCTTCTTTATGAACATTTTGAAAACTTAAATTCAAATAAATCGATTGAATATCCCCCTATTCCCTACGGTGTTTTTACTTGGCCTCAAATTGCAGGTGTTGGTAAAACCGAGAATGATTTGAAAAAAGAACAAGTTAGTTATTTAGTTGGAGTCAATGAATATAAGGATAGTGCCATGGGAATGGCACTGCAAACAGATGTAGGGCTTGTAAAACTTTTGTTTGATAAAAAAACATTAAAGTTGCTAGGAGCGCATTGTATTGGGGAACAGGCAACGACTTTGATTCATATGTTGATTGCTTATTTGAATTGCGACGCAACTCTTAATCAGATTTTGAGGACGGTTTATATTCATCCAGCACTTCCTGAAGTTATTAGAAATGCAGCTCGAAAAGTAAGAGCTCAGTTGAACGAAGCTAAGAATTCATGTTAAAACTATTTAAAAGTATTGTAGCACCCTTGTTGAGCTTAGCTATTGTCATGGTTTCTGTGGGGCTTTTTTCTACCTTTGTTCCACTCAGACTTACTTTAGATGGACATAGCTCTATTATTGCGGGAGCTGTTACATCGGCATACTTTGCAGGTCTTGTTCTCGGTTCCTTAAAAATAGAATCTTTTATTGCTCGAGTTGGGTACATTCGGACCTTTGCAGCTTTAGCGTCGATGACAGGTGCTATTGCTACTATTATGGGATTGCTTGTAAAACCTTATCTTTGGATCTTTCTTAGGTTTTCAATGGGAGTTTTTACAGCAGGTATTTATATTGTTATTGAAAGCTGGCTGCTGGTAGTTGGAGGAAATGATAGAAAAGGAGTTATATTAGCTTTCTATATGATAGCCTTTTATGCAGCTCAAGCAGGAGGGCAGTTTCTCTTAAATGTGGCACCTCCAATGTCGTTTATTCCCTTTAGCTTGGCGACTCTCTTTATTTCTCTTTCTGTTGTTCCTGTCTGTTTGACTAAGCATTCGACACCTTTTATAGAGGAGCCTTCTCTTTTAACCCCTCTTCAACTCCTTAAAATTTCAACTTTTGGCATACTCTCAACCTTTGGGTCGGGTTTAATTATGGGAGCCTTTTTTGGCTTAGCGCCTGTTTTTGCCCATAATGTTGGGATGGTCACATCGGAGGTTGCCACCTACATGGGAGTCACTATTATTGGAGGTTTTGTCCTTCAATGGCCTCTTGGGAAACTGTCTGATATGATTAATCGTCGATCTGTATTAATTGGTGTGAGTTTTATTACCTCTATCTTAGCAATTTTAATTGCATTGGCATCCATTGTTTCTACTAACTTCTTATCGACGCTAACCGTCTTGTTTGGTGGATTTGCTTTTACGATGTATCCCTTGAGTATTTCTTATACAAATGATTACTTAGACCCTAAAGATGTCGTTGCTGCGACAGGGGGACTCTTGGTCTGTTATGGAATAGGTTCTGTTGTGGGTCCTCTACTGGCGCCGCTTTGTATGAATGTATTTGGCCCCTCTGGGCTTTATGTTTACTTTTCAGTTATTTCAAGCTTAGTGGGGGGTATAGGGCTTTACAGAAAGCGTTTCAAGCCCTCTATTCCTCTTAGGGAACAAGTAGAGTACAGGCCGATCCCGCGTACTACTCCGATGGTATCAGAATTAGACCCTAGAAGTTCTGAGAAAAAAGAAAATCTAGAGGAATCGATATCGATAGATTCAAAGGAAGAATTAGCAGATTCTTTGAGTGACATTGAGGAAAGCGAAGAAGGAAGTCCTGTTAGCTGATTTTTTAGATTAACTATCTTCTAAACTCTCAGAAATCTCTCTTAAAACTTCAGGTAATTTAAAAGTTTTTAAATAAGCTCTTATTGTATCTCGAATATATGTCTCACTAAAAGTTCCTGGGACAATACCTTCTTCTTTTAAAAAGGATAAAGCAACCGTTTTTCTAGTCATTAGAGCTAGGTCAGCTAGATTGAATTTTTCTTTAGGACCGTGAAATACTATATCATTTAATTTGATGCCTTGCTCTTTTAAGAACTGCAAAATCCTATGAGAAGGATCTATTATTCCTTCATATTTCATTATTTTGAGTAAAGCCATTATAGCTATTATATCGGAATCCTGAGGTAGAGAAATAAGACCTCTAAAAATGAGGTATTCTACCATGTCAGAGGAGTTGCAAGCTGCTAAAGCAGCCGCCATATTAGTATAAACGGGAAAGGAGATGCTTTTTTGTTTTAGAAATTGAAGGGTATCAACGGAGCCTTCTGTAATAATTTTGGAACCCACTTCAGAAGAAATTGAGGTGGTTATTCCGAGTTTATCTCTATGTTCAAAAACTAATTCTAAGAGATCGATATCGCCCTCTAAACACAGGGATTCAAACAGTGTTCTTTTAGTCCAATGTTTCTCTTGAAATTTGATGGGAATTTCTATGTCGTTTGGAAAATTTTTTAAATACCATTCAAAAACCTTCTTTTTATGGATCTTGATAACTTGAAGATTGTCTAATGCAGATGGACGTAAAGAAGGGTTTTTTCTTAGCCACAATTGAATCAGAGGGTCTTGAAGTCGAGCAAGATTATGAGAGATAGTCGTTGCTACAACTTCCTTTTGCATATTTTTCAGACAAAGCAGGAGAGGTGTTATTTCATCCCTGAGTTGTGGTGAATGCACATCAAATCCACGCTCATGAAGTAATTGCAGAATTTCAACTTGTCCAAAGAGTGCAGCTAAGTGAGACAATGAGAGCACCGTTGCATCTTGAACATAGGGCCCATGGGGAGCAAGTAAAGCGTTTACACCTAAACAACCTCTTGTAGGAACCTGAGAACTGCCAATACCACCAAATAAGACATCCCTATGATCATGATGAAAGGGGGATGGACCAAAGCCGGTAGCGCAAGGAGGTTCTCCTTTAATAACTAGTTCCTTTTCAATGAAAAATTGCAAAGCCTTTGCTTTGCCTAGAATAGTGGCATATTCAGAAAAAGTGAAGTGGTTATAAAAATGATTTGCATTATTCCACATAGGGTCTTCAGAGTATATTTTCAATTGATTGAGATCCTCTGAATCGATAGCTCTAAACACATTAGAGCGAAATGTTATTTCCTGGAGATTGTGATTTCCGCTAGGCAATGAGGTCATGCCCATTCTTTCTAATAATCCACTTCCTTCTTCATGAGTCTCTAAGGTGCTCTGAAGTAAATCAGGATCATCAGAAGTGTCTAAAACTTCCTGACATCTATCTAGAAATGAAGAGTATCTTTGAGCCGCCTCTTCATGGCTTTCAAATAGTCTTGTAAATAGAGGAAAACATTGAATAACAACCGGTGGAGAAGCGAGTTGTTTGAAGGTTCCCAAATGTTCAAAAATGGATTCAGCTAAAGTTGCTTTCGTGGGCAGTAATCCCTCAGACAATTTTATTATTTGAGAAAAAATCGATTTAATTTTTGAAACTAGAGTTTCATTTATCACCATATAAGGAATTAAAGTATAGGTCGGTCGATTAAACTGAGCTGAAACCCCACTTCCAGGTCCTTCGGGGGGCGGTGGGGGATCAAAAAAGTTGCTTTGTGAAAAATTAAAAAGGTTCGTTTGAGGGTGGGGTAAATCGAAAAAGGAAGAAGATGTAGAGTTTGTCGATAATAAGTTAGAAGTCATTTAAATGTTCTGGAATTATATTCTCAGCTTTTTTTATGTCATAAAGAATATCGTCAGTCTGATGACGATAAAGCGGCATATTCAATCTTTTTTCATCTAAAATATGACCTACGAATCCTATAGATCTACCAATCACAAAGAAGGCATTTAGTACGCCCACATCAATGAATTCATTAATGTCGTCTTCTGAATAATTTAAGTTTCTCCACATATCCACCATAAGCACGCCTATGACACCATCGACATTGAGAATTAAATTTTCCTTTTTAGCTGTCGTAATTTGCTCAACCCTTAAAGCATAATCTAATAAGGAGGTGCTCGGAAAACTATCATAAGCAAAGCGCTTTAGACAAGAGACTCTTAAATCTGGGTTTCTTATCGATTTCACTCGGTGCCCAATCCCAGGAATAGGAGTGTTTGTTTTTTTCATCTCTTCAACAAATTCTTTAGGGTCTTGTTCTTTTGAAAGCGCATTTTTAAAATATTTAGCAGCTCCATCAATAGCGCCACCAAATTTAGGTCCAATAGTAAGTAGGCCTGTAACAAGCGATGAAACTAAGTCTTTTCCAGCTCTTGCGGTGACTCTAGAATTATGGGCTCCGCTGACCGCAGGTCCGTGGTCAGCCACTGTCTTAATAACGGTTTCAATAAACTCAACAGCCCATCTTGGGAAACGTTTTTTAAACCAAAGTAGCGTAAGTACATCGCCTATAGAAAAGCCTGTTTCTGGTGTTGCAAGAGAACTAATAGGGTAACCCGCATAAACAGCTTCTTCTCCTCGATCATCCGAAATAGTGCAGATAAAGTTTGTCGCTTTTCTGACCTTACCCGTTTTTTGAGCTGTCTTATAGTCTTCTGGAATATTGGGAACTTCTTCTTCGGAAGTCTCTTGAATAATTCCTTCTGCATGGAGGTCTTTATAGATAGCTTCTATGACTTCAGGTAGATGGTTAAAGGTTTTAGGAACATGTATACCCGCTTTTCTCATGGCTTTATTTTTAGCTTCAGCAGTTTCTATATCCTTTTTTGCCGATGCTCCAGCATGGCCAAATTGAATAGATTGATTGAAGTGGTTAGCCACTGTACCTATACACCAAGCTATTACAGGTTTTTTTATCAGACCTTTTGTTACAGCTTCAACTATCTCATATTCAGCGAGTCCTCCAACTTCACCCAGTACAATCATGTATTTGATTGCTGGATTATTTTCCATTCTTAGAAGATGGTCTATGTAAGAAGAGCCAGGGAAACGATCTCCACCAATAGCAAGCCCCTCTGCCATCCCATCGGTTCTTAATGAAATAATATTAGCTAGCTCGTTGAACAATCCGCCTGACTTTGTTACAACACCACAAGAGCCAGGCCGGTGCAACTTTGCATTCAAAATATTAGAGATAGTGCCTCCCACATTTCCTGTTTTGAAGCCTCCTGGAGTAATAGCTCCCACACTTGCAGGACCAATGACAACTTTCCCCTGATTTTTGGCCTCGAGAGCTAGCTCTCTTGCAAAACGCTCAGGAATACCTTCTGCTGTAATCATGAGTGTTTTTAAAGAAGGGAATTTTAAAGCTTCTTTCGTTACATCATACGCGGATCTAAAAGAGGCGAAGTTTAACAAAACGGCGGTATCAGGATGTTTTTCTACAGCTTCTTGAGTAGATGTGTAAAGAGGGATTAAAACCTCTTTAGCTCCCATAAAAAACTTTTGAAAAGAGGAGGGTTTAGAGGGCTGAACAATGGCTGAAATAGAGGGAGTATCACGTCCGCATAAGTAGTCATAGTCTAGCATTCTTTGGATAGCTTTTGGATTATTATTCCAGAAAATTGCCTGCGTCTCTCTGTTAAATAAAGTCATACTAAAACCCCTTCTTTTTGAGTAATCAGTGCTTTTCTTACGATGTCAGTTAGGTGGGTATCAGGGCCATGGACTTCAATAGGAAGGCCTAATTGGCTAGCTGCTGTTTCTATGTTTTTTAGGCCTATTTCATAGTTAGGTCCGCCGCGGCGTACAAAAATACGCGTTTCTACTTCTTTCATTTGTACATGCATTTCTCGGAAAGCTTGAATAATTCCATCAAATGTTTTGGCAACATCGGTAAAGTTAGCAATGGATCCACCGATAATTAAAACCTTACCTCGTCCTTTTGGATCTTTTTGCGCGGTCATGAGCTTTAAAACACCCATAGTATAGCAGTAAGTTTCCTCTTTAGAAGGATTGCCTGAATATTCCCCGTAGTTAGCAATTTCAGAAGCGCCCCATAGATTCGCAATACTATCTGCAAAAACAACGGAGGCTCCTCCTCCAGCTACAAGAGTCCAAACGATCCCTTCAGAATTAAGTAAACTAAGTTTTAAGCTAGCTCCTGAATTTTCATCCATTGTTTGAATTTCTTTTTCAATGGCAGTGGGTTCTTTTTCTCCAAAAGCAGAAGGGAATTCAAGATCTCCCCAGGCCTGATTCATTAAGAAGCGTGCTGTATCATCTATTCGAGCTACTACATCTAGAATATGAACGGTATTTCCATCTAATATAAAGGGATTAAACTCTAAGTAAGAAAAGTGTAAGTTTTTAAAGAATTGATAAAAGCAAAAGACTAAATCAGCGAACTGTTTTTTGTTTTCGATCTCTTTTGGAGTATTGTTATATATGAGTTCATTTAATTCGGTATCAGTGGACTGAGGCGCTATACGTAACTCTTTCACGCTGTCCCAATTCTCTTCTACTTCAACGCCTCCAAACGCTGACATGTAAAGCAAGTCGCAATCGTTTTCGACGGAAAAAGCGACATAGTATTCAGGTGCTTTTTTTAAGTTGCAAAAAGGTTCTACAATAAATGTATTTAATTGACCTTTAGTTCCACAGATAAGCGTCGTTTCTTTTTGGCTATTGGCATTGATCCACTCTTTTGCAAGTTTAAGATCGATATCACCCGCAGATTTGTTTTTTAGTAAGACGAGCCGGTTAAGTCCTCTTTTACCAAAAAGCATATCAGGTTTGACCACTAAACCTGTTTTTTTTAGCCAATTTTTTTCTTTAGACTGCTCTACTAAGTCATCACCACTATGTACAAGGGCGCTGGAAAAGGGATATTTAAAATTTGGGAAATAGGTGTTCCAATGTTTTGCTAATATTTTTTTAGCGCTGTATTCTCTGATAGGTTTTTGTGCCATACCTGCCCCTTAATGGTTGTTGCAGAAGGGAAGCTTTTTACAGGTTTTAGTCATTTTTTTAAAGAGAATTCGACTCTGCTTTTGAGAGCATATAAAGAGCTTTTGAATGCATTCTTAAAATGGAAAGATCCCAGTTAAATCTATTAAATTCATTGAGGTAAATCCATTTTAGGTCATGGGATTCATCACTTATAATAAGGGGATCGTTTTTTTTTGCTCTTAGCTGAAATCTAACATCGTAGTGTAAGTGGGCACTTACATTTTTATATGGAGGAATCTCATGAATAGAAAGATCTAAGATTTCATCGGAAATAAGTTCAATATCTTTAAGGCCTGATTCCTCGTAAGCCTCTTTAAGGCAAACGTTGATTAAATCAGGATCGCCGTCAGCATGGCCTCCTAATTGAAGCCATTGATGTAATTTTTTATGCAGAGTAAACAAACAGGCTGTATAATCTTCATTCCAAAGCCAGCAAGAGGCTGTTAAGTGTCCTGTTTCTAGGGTGCGGTGAAAGCAATCTTCATTATTATTTATGAATGACTCGAATTTAGATGCAATTTCAAGGTCTATCGGCTTTAAGTGAGTCAGTGTTTTGTAATGGGCGATTTTTTCCAAGAGAGGAGATCTTTGCATACCTTTACCTGTTTTTGAAAAATTTTAAATAAAGGGATATTTTAAGGAAAGTTAGTACTTTACAAAGCATCCATTTTGACTCTGAGTATATCATTCCAGTTTGTTGTGTAGTCAGGCGTTTTATGTTTAGCTTTGCAAGACCAAGAGCGCGAAAACCCTTCAGCTGCATAAAACAGGGTGTTTTCCCCATATCGTTGATTAACAGCGTCTAGTGTTTTCATTAGCTCTTTTTGAGACTGGTTTTCTGAATGTGTTAAATCAAGTTGAATGTTTTTTTGTGAAGCGAGTTGATTGAGTTGTATTCCGGCTTTTAGATAGACTCCTTTTATATAAAGTTGCTTTAATAATTTTAGAGATGTTTCGATATAGATAGACGTTGAATTTGATGGAAATGAAAGAGAAGCTGTTTGCGTAGCAAAACCGTCTCTTCTTTTTAGATAAAGAGTCAATAAATGAGCGCTGTAGCCTTTGTTCCTAATTTTTAGTGCTGCTTTGGCAGCATAATGTGCGACAGCTTCAGATAGATGCTCATAAGACGTAATTGAAGAACCGAAAGATTTAGAGTAAATTAAGGACTTTCTTTTGGAATCATTAACCTCAGGGACGTAGCAAGGTGTTCCTCTAAGTTCAAGGACTGTTCTTAATCCTGGTAAATGTAACTTTCTACGTATCCATCCCTCTGAAGCTACCTTTAAATCATATGCCGTTATGATTTGATGAGAATGTAGTTTTTTATTTTGAGCTCTTCCTATTCCCCAAATATCTCTTATAGGAATTGTTTTTAGAATAGCATCGTGTGTTTTGGGGTCCATAAGTGAGTAAAGTTTATCGTTCATTTTTTTGGCTTTATGAGCCGCGACTTTAGCAAGTGTTTTAGTGGGCCCTAAACCTATCGACACAGGGATTCCGGTCCATTGAAAAATACGTTCTTTTAAATAGCGAAAGTCTTCAAGCGTTTGACAGTCTATGGGCACAAAAGCTTCGTCAATAGAGTAAATTTCTAAATCCGAGCTAAATTGAGAAATAACTTGCATAACTCGATCAGAGAAATCGGCATAAAGATTGAAGTTAGAGGAAAATAAGTAAGCTTTGTGCCTTTCAAGAAGGTTTTTATATTCAAATAAAGGCGCTCCCATAGGTACACCTAAATCTTTAACTTCTTGAGATCTGGCTATAATACAACCATCGTTAGTTGATAAAACAGCAACAGGTAGGAAGTTTAAATGCGGTTTAAAAACACGTTCACATGAAACAAAAAAATTGTTGCAATCTATGAGAGCAAATCCTTTACAAACTGTGGATGGCATAAGTGACTATACCCCATATAGAAAAATCCATTTCTTCTGTGATTTCTATAGGTTTAAACTTTTCATTCTCAGGTAGGAGAAAAAGCTTAGATTTGCTTTTTTTAATTTTTTTAACCGTGAACTCTCCATTAATCACAGCAAGCACAACGTGGTTTTCTTTTGGAGTGATAGAGCGGTCTACAATTAAAAGATCTTGATTGTAAATTCCAGCGTCTTTCATAGACTCTCCTTCAACGCGGACGAAAAAGGTTGCAGCTGGATGCTTAATAAGTGATTTATTTAGATCTAATTTGCGTTCAATACCGTCATCAGCAGGAGAAGGAAACCCTGCCGAAACAGAGTGACTAAACAACGAAAGAAGGTTATTTTGAGAGTCCTCGCTTTGATAAATAGAACAAACTTTCATAGACATTCTCCATAAGAATCAATTTGAATTCATAGGTAAAAGGAGAATTTTTGGCAAATTAATCTATACAAAAGTTTCTTTTCCAGGTTTTAAGGCTAGAAGGCAAACGCGTTGCTGTTTATAAGTGGAAGTTTCAGCTATCTGAATAGGGGTAATGCCTTGGTTATCTTGTTCATCGGGTCTTGCATTCGCATTAACTAGGAGATCTGCTGTCCTTGGACAGCCTGCCTCTGTTGCATCATGGAGGGCTGTTCTTCCATCTAATCTTTTGAAGTTGGGATCTGCTTGAGCTGATAGCAAAGGTTGAATACATGACTCAAAGCTTAAAGAACTAGCAGCCAGCTGCAGAGGGCTTTTCTTTGAATATGGCAGAGTCATATCGATGTCTGGAGTCATGAAAGTAAGTGCATAAAGAGTGATTGTAGATAGTTCCGTATGAGCTAGAACCTCTTCTCTCTTGAAATGGTTCCTGCCATAAGGGGCATCGACGTTAAAAAAATCTTCCCAAGCTTTAGGTAGCTGAAGTGGATTTTCTTTCACGCATGTAAAAAATGGAGAGCTTTGATGTAAGCTCAGATATGCAAAGGCAATTTTGCCAATTCTCTCTTGGGTTTGACCTGAGCGCTCTAATTCTTGGCTCAGCTTTTGACAGAAAGATTTGGTTTTGTCGGAAGGTATACTTTGCAGGTAATTCTTAGTAGAAAAAGTAAGCTTGTCTTCTCTTTGATAGGTTTCAAAGGGGGAGTCAGCTTGAATCATTTCCGTTGGAATATTCAGGGGAGTTGTCATATTAATTTGTTCTCATTTTGATGTAAAATAGTTTAAAAAAAGAATATTTTAGTTTGATGAGATGAAATTAATCAACGAAATTTATTATTTTAAAAAAGCTCTCGCTTTCTCTTTTTTTAAGAAAACGAGAGCTAGTTGAGAAATAAAGACAGTTGTCCCTAGCATTAGAACATGTAGGTAAGCAATATATTTCCCCAATTTAACACTCCAACCTCAGTGTTGACTGTATTAGCCTTTTTAAGAGCCTGTTGAGAATAGGAAACAATATTATAAGTCATTGTTAAGTAAACTTTTTTATTAAATCGATATTGAGCTCCTGTAGATCCCCAAATATTGTAATCATATTGTACAGTGGATCCACTTTGCTTTCCGAAGTACTCTTTCCATCCAAGAGCAAGAAAAAGAAACGAAGTGTTATTTAAGCTTTTTTTAAGGAGCGGAAAGTAGTACCGAGCTGTGGCCCCAACGCCAAATAATTCACTATTTGAGTTTTTTTTGTTTGTTTGATAATTTCCATAAAAAGGTAAAAAATTAACATCAATGGACGCTTGATTATTATTTAAAAAATAATAGACGGGGCCAATTCCTGAAAAGGTATCTAAAGTAACTCCAAATCCATTTTGATAATTGTTTTTGCTGTTTGGTTCTGCAAAACATGCTTTAGTAGAGCAAATTGCCACTAAAAGCAGTAAAATTTTAAATCTCATTTTAACCTCATAATTTAAAGATGCATTTTGTTTAAATCTTCTTATTGCAACTTGCTTTTTAGCTAAAATCTAAAAAAGCACTGTACAAGAAGTTTATTTTCACCTTTATTGTGTATAGATTAAATTATTTAAATAAAAGAAATATTGAAAATGAATGAAAAAAGCAGTTTGTTTGTGGTTGCTGTGATTGCTTTGATTATCAAAAATGGCAAACTTTTAATTATGAAACGATCGCCAAATAAGAAAGCGAGCCCGAACATTTGGGAAACTCTATCAGGGAGACTTCATCCAAATGAAAATCCCTATGAAGGACTTCTTCGTGAAATAAAAGAAGAATCAGGCCTTGAAGTTACGCTTGAAAAAACACCTTTTGACGTTTATACAACTCGATATTTAAAGCAGCCTATGATCGCTTTGGTTTTCGAGGCAAAGCACCTCTCGGGAGAGGTCAATCTATCTGAAGAGCATAGCGAATTTCAATGGGCAAGCATCAATGAATTTGAAAAAAAAACGACACTGAAGCGCCTTCTTAAATCTGTCAAAAAATTAGCACACAAGATTGATAATTAGAATCCATAAATAGGATTTAGAAGTCCTTGAAGTGTTGTATAATCCGCTTGAGCGGCTTGCAAGCTTTGAGAGAGAAGTACATCGTTTGCAATGTTGTTACAAGCATTAATAACAGAGTTGTTCAAGAAGGCATAACCTGGATTAGTGTTGTTAGACGCTCCCGCAGGAACTCTATTAGCAGGCGTATTCGTTATCTGGTTTATAGCTAAAACAGTGGATTTTATATTGTTAACATCTATTAAAACGGCTTGCATTTGTTGAGTAGAACCCACTTGTCCAAAAGTTGTTGTTTGATAGTTAGGATTTTGAGGCACCGGAAATAGATGCTGAAATAAGCTAATTTGAAATCCCGCTAGTTGATCTAAAAGAGCCGAGACAATAGTCCCGCGATTATCTGAAACAGGCGGAATTATTGGGGGATTAATAAATACATTTGAAAACGTACCGGCAGATTGGGCTGTTCCAGGAGAGGGCATAGCTGTTACATTGGGAGTCATAGGCTTCCTTTATTGAAAAAGTTATCAAAGTCATTAAATATAATCTTTAGTCTCATTTAAAGAAAACTATTTGCATAGCTTTGCGTTAAAGGCTATGGATAGAGAAAAAGAGAGGTTTTTTATGAAACGATATTGGCCCTTAGTCGCTATTATATTAGTAAGCTTTTGTGTGGCACTTGTTCTGCTTCATGCAAATAACGATAAAAAAGTTATGACTGTGATGGTTAATTTTTCAGGCATGTTTTTTCTTTTTTTGGCGACTTTGAAATTTTGGGACTTAAAAGGGTTTTCTGAAGGTTTTAGAAAGTATGATCTACTTGCAAAAAGAAATACAGCGTACTCGTATATTTATCCCTTTTTGGAGTTCTCAATAGCTCTTTGTTATTTAGGGCAATTCATCGTACCTTTTGTCGCCATCTTTACAGCTATTTTAACCTTTTTTGGCCTTATAGGTGTGCTGCAGGCTATAAGAAACAACTCTGACCTTAAGTGTGCTTGTATGGGAACAAAACTTGATCTTCCTCTTAGCGTGGTTTCAGTCGTTGAAAACGTTGGAATGGGAGTCATGGCTGTGTTTATCGCCATTGCATTTTTCTAGAATCAATTCATGGGATCTTGATGAGAGGCATGTTGATTCCTTTTTCCCTCATTTAAGAAAAAGGTTAGCAGCCAAGCTAGAACAAGGCATAAAGGGAGTATTGTAAGAGCACATTTATAAGCTTGAGCTGAGTAAGAGTGCTGCGCTAATTGAGAACCTTTAGAAGCGGAATCTAAAAAGATCCCTATAATGGGTAAAATAAAAGCGCTTCCAACAGCCACAATAAAATTAGTGCATGCGATTGCAAATCCTTTAATTTGATGAGGGTTTATTTCAGTGGAAAAGGTGAAATTGAGTAGCTGCGCCGAAGAGAATAGCCCCACACAAAACAGTAGCACATAGACCCAAACTAAAGGGATAGAAGTCCAATACAGAATTGGAAGTAAAGACAGCAGCGTAAGTAAAATAGAACTGTTGATGACCCATTTTCGATTTCCTATTCGGTCAGATATAGCGCCCATTAAAGGGCCTCCTACAAGCCAGCCTACAAAAAGCATGGATATAGCATACCCAGCAATGACTTTATTGACCCCATAGCCTGTTTGAATAAAAGCTATACCCCAAAGACCTGTCAAAGCTGAGGTAGACATATAGTAGAGAAGAGCAACTGCGGAATTCAACCAAGTTTGCCAACTTTTAATAAGTATACCAATACTCTTAAAAACACCAAAGGATTCTCCGTTATGAGTTACAGCCTCTTCGATAGAGTTTGAGGAGGGGTCTTTATTTAAAAGAGTTAAGAAAATAAGAAGAGCTAACCCAAGGCCTACAAAGCCAAGAATAATCATGACCCATCTCCATCCTATTTGGTGAACAAATGAGCTTAAAGGACCTTCTCCAACTAATCCACCAAGCATTGCTATAGAATTAGCAAGGCCTACTAAGAGCGCTCTTTTAGATTTTTCAAACCAGTGAGAACAAACGAAAACCATAGCAACAAAAGCAAAGGAAGCTCCAGCTCCAATAAGGATACGGCCTATATAAAGAAGTGTAATGCCTTTTG
Organism: Chlamydiota bacterium; assembly: GCA_022601335.1. Lineage (GTDB taxonomy): Bacteria > Chlamydiota > Chlamydiia > Chlamydiales > JAAZZY01 > JAJACV01. Next base: position 45,272 of record JAJACV010000053.1, read on the forward strand.
AAATACCAAATAAAATAGAACCTATTCCACACCCTATAGAGGCATAAGTAAGGAGTTTTCTTGCACCAAATCGGTCCATAAGAAGACCTACAGGAACCTGCATAGGGGCGTAAGCTAAGAAAAAGGCACCTCCCAAAGCTCCTATTTCAGAAGCGTTGAGTGAAAAGCCATTCATCAGCTCAGGCACCATAGTGCTTGGAGAAACTCTTAAAAGATATTCGTAGAAGTAAAAAGTTGCAGCAAAAGCCCAAATAATCCAGCGCATAATATGTTTTATTTTTAAGTTCAAAAAACAGGATTATAGAGATTTTAGAATTAAATAGTATTTAGAATTTACTATTTTCAATAAATTTGCAACAATCAAGTTTTGTTCTAAAAACGCGGTGACATGATAAATAAAAGTAATAAAAAACTTACACTAGCCACCCCTTTTCAAATTTTCTGTTGGTGCCTTTTTGATTGGGCACATTCTGCTTTTCCGACGGTCGTAATTACCTTTGTTTTTGGAACATATTTTATTAGATCTGTTGCTGAATCAACCCTTAAAGGAACTGCATATTGGGGTTGGGTAATGGGGCTTTCGGGAATTGTCGTCGCAATACTTTCTCCTGTTTTAGGCTCTGTGGCTGATTATACGGGACGAAGAAAACCGTGGCTTGGCATCTTTACGCTGTGTAATATCATTTTTACAGCGCTGCTCTTTTTTGTTTTACCAGCTCCCTCATGGGTCTTCAAGGCGCTTGTGATTCTTTTCTTTGCCAATATTACTTATGAATTTACTCAAGTTTTTTATAACGCAATGATGACCAGTATCGCGCCAGAAGACAAAATAGGTCGTATTTCTGGTTGGGGTTGGGGACTTGGGTATTTTGGAGGGCTTATCTGCCTAACTATAGCCCTCTATGTGTTTGTTAAAGAGGGTGTGTTTCCAAGATCAGAGAGCTTGAATGTGAGATTAACGAATTTATTGGTTGCGGGTTGGTTTTTAATTTTCGCTCTTCCTCTTTTTATTTATACGCCTGATCTAAAAAAAAATAATATCTCAAGTACTAGAGCCATAAAAAAAGGCTGTAAGGAGCTTTGGAATACTTTAAAGGAAATAAGAAAAATAAAAGGAGTTTTAGCATTTATTATAGCCCATCTCTTTTATATTGACGGATTGAGCACTTTATTTATTTTTGCTGGAATTTATGCTGCTGGAACCTTTAATTTGACGTACACGCAAATTTTATATTATGCGATGATTTTAAACGTTTCAGCAGGAATTGGTGCCGTTATTTTTGCCTGGGTAGATGACTATATTGGGCCTAAATTCACAGTCTCATTTTCACTTGTTGTTATGATTATAGGTGGAAGTGCTATTCTTTTTGTAAAGAGCGTCTTTTGGTTTTGGCTTTTGTCGGCTGTAATAGGTTTGTTTGTTGGGCCAACACAGGCAGCGAGTCGAAGTTATATGGCAAGACTATCGCCACCTCACCTAATGAATCAAATGTTTGGGATCTATCAACTTTCAGGAAGAATTACAACCTTTATAGGTCCTATTTTAGTTGGCGTACTTACAGAATTATTTAAAAGTCAAAGAGCCGGCATGAGCGTTATTTTTGTGATGATGCTTATTGGTTACTTAATATTACTAGCTGTTCCTAAACCCAGTAAAAGAACCCCTTTATAAATTGTTTTTGTCTAAATCTGCGAGATGCTGAATCAGATCACATCTTAATTTCCAAAGTCCGTCAAAAGGCTTATTTAAAGTCTTGCACCATTTTCTGAATAGATCTTCATGTAGCTTTTGCTTGTAAGAACCCACCTGGCTAAAAGCTAGCTTTTGAGTAGAAAATGCCTTATTTTCTGAATAGTAGCGAGTGCAGTCAAATCTTGAACTTGTTATGTCTATTATTTGATCCTTATATTTAAGATAACAATGAGCTTCTAAAATATAATCAATAGAGAACTTTTCGAAACGATCTTTTAGCGATGGAGCAAATGAAGAATAAAACGGAAAAACAATAAGCTCTACTTGGAAAGAATGTTCGTTGTTTTCCTGAGCAAGTTTAGCTAGAAAACCATGCTTACTACTACATGTTCCACGGCACTCAGTAGCGGCCAGTCTTAGATCTTCTAAATTTGATATACGTTGGTAGGGGAGATCATAAGCAAAGCGAATGGCTGCGTGAAACGTTTCAATCTGTTTTTTCTTTAAAAGCTCGCCAAGTTCTCCTAGAGGGTCAAGTTCAAAATTAGGTATCATTTTCAAATTTAACGGCATGATGTCTATCTACATTTTTATAGAAAAATGTTCAACAAAAGAGGTGTTGTTGTCAAATAGTATTTGACTAAAAGTGGGGGAAATCGCATTTATTTTGTCTCTTGAAGTCAATCTACCTATTTGATATCTTAACGAGTATTTTTGGTGCATACTACTACTGTTCCAAAAAAATAAATGAGTCGTTTCTTCATTTAGAAATCAATGTTAGAATGAAAAAACAGCTTAACGAGTTCTTAATAAGAAGTTTTAATATGAGCACCTTTAACAATATTACTAAGACCTTTTTTCTGCCTAATGACCCCGACTCTTTGTACACAGAATTAGGTAATAGTGGATGCGCCGTTGCTAATGAAGGTTATTTATCTGGCAAAAATGTTTTTGTTTTGCATGGTAAAAATTCTCAAAATTATGGAGAGAACTTTTCTTCGAAAAATAATTGTTTTGGATTAAAAACTTTCAAGGAAGGGTCTTGTTTTGGTGCAAGTTGCAAAACTACCGTCACTTCCGATGAAGACCTAGTCGTTAGTTATGATAAAACCTTATTTGAAGGAATAGGTAGAGGAAATTTAAATCTAGTAAGGGATCGTTTATGCAGAGGCAACAATTCATCGGATTTATTAGAAGAAGTTTTAGCTACTGCCATATTTTTTAACCGTTCTGAAATAGTTCGATTCTTAGTTACGAATGATTATGTTCAGAAATATAGTGAAATCAACCTTTTTAATGAAAGGGATACTCATAATTCATCAGAAGATGGCACTGTTCTTCCTGAATCAGAAATAGAAGCTATAGTTAATGCTATAAATCAAAATGATGACCTAACTCTAAGGAATGTCTTAGAACAAAGCACTCCCATGTCAGAGGAGCATATTCAATCAAACTTCTTTAATGCTTCTTCTTTAAAGAATCGATTTCAGGTTTATTTTTAGTAAATGATTCCAATCTTCTTAACAAATGCACCAGATGAGCAGCTTTAGTTAGAGTTACACTTGAACGGAGCGCAGAGGCTGGAAAGATTTTTTTTATGCCTGACGACTATATTTCACAAGATCTTAAAGAAAAATCTTATTCTATTATCCAGGAAAATAGAGTTTTTTATAGATATATTTTAAACTTGCAAAATGTCTCATCTAGATCTAGTTGTGCTTATTAATTTATTATTTCACATCTGCTTTTTTTCTTAACTGTGTATGAGATTATAGCTTGCATTCATTTCTGCTAACTTAAAAAACACCCTTGTTCCGCGATTGGATAGCAGATTTCGACAGAGCGTCTAATGGCTTCTGATACAGTAATAAGTTTGCCTTCTTGCCTTGACATTTCTATGGCCATGCGCTCTACTTTCAATAGCTGTTCTTTTGACAAACACACGCTGACTCGTTTTTCATTTTTCAAAGAAACTTTTTTCGTCATAAACATTTTCCACATTAGCAGGATTGAGGTAGTCACTACATACCAAAATCAAATATTTTTTTACATGTAAAAGGATAACTTTTTCAGCTGTTCGGGGAGAGTTAGCAAGATTTTGTCTACTTTTAATTTTAAAATAGAGGAGCGCAATCAGCCTGAGTCCTCTATAGATAACCTGATTTTTCTTGTGTGTAATATTACTCTATTGAATAACATAGTAGTCCTATTTTATATCCTTCCTAAGCTTGTATTGGTATTTACCACTATGTCAAAGATCTATTTATTATATTAGGCAAGGTATAATTGCTGAATTTTAATATAAATTATTGACAATTAAATAAAATCAAGCTAGAATAGAGTTAAGAGTAACTTAAACGCGAAGGGTTTATTGTCATGTCTTCAACACTTCAAGCCGCCTTATCCCAAGTAGATTATAATGGTCGAACACAACTTCACCGAGCTATTCTTAATAAAAATACAGATTATGCTTTGGGGCTTCTTGAGATAAAAGCAGATGTCAATGCTAGAGATTATGGAGATAGAACAGCACTTCATATGGCTGCTTGCTTGGGACTCAGTGAAACAGTTGGAACGCTTGTTGGCGCGGATGCAGATATCGATGCAAGAGATAATAACGGTCGAACACCGCTCGAAATAGCTATGCAAAAAGGTCATAAACTTACAATTAAAACACTTCTTAGCGAAAATGCAAATCTAGACTCACTAAAACAAGAAGCTCCAACAGAGCTTCAATTAGCTATGCGCAATGATGATGAGACAAGAAATTATAACGGTCTCACACCACTCCATCAAGCTATGTTGGATGGTAATACAACTAAATTCATTAGCCTTCTTGAAAGAAACGCAGATGTCAATAAACGAGATTTCCGATATCAAACACCACTTCATATTGCTGCTTCGAAAGGCGACGGAGTAATGGTCATGACTCTTTTAAAAGGAATAAGTGACACTATCTTTGGACTTGATTTAATGAATATCAACTTAGAGTCAAAAATAACCCTTGAATGCAACACACCTAGTATTAAGGATGCACTTGATTTAGCTATTAAGAAACCAGGAGATCTAGAGGCAAATAAGAGCCTTGAAGCAGATCTCTCCGCAAAAGATAGATTAGGAAACACTGTACTTCACTATGCTGCTTCTGCGGGATATCCAGAGCTGGTTAAATACTTCGTAGAGCAAAAACGAGACCTCATAAATATATTAAACAACTCTAATCAATCAGCATGCGATTTAGCGCTACGTAAAACAGAACCTGAATGCTTCGAAGTAGCTCAATTTCTCCTAAGCGAGGAACTAGAATCTGAAACGGAACTAAGTGATAAAGTAGAAGAATCTGAAACGCAACTAGGTGATAAAGTAGTAGAATCTGAAACGCAACTAGGTGATAAAGTAGTAGAATCTGAAACGCAACTAGGTGATAAAGTAGTAGAATCTGAAACGCAACTAGGTGATAAAGTAGAAGAATTTGAAATGGAAATAGGTGATAAAGTAGTAGAACCTAACCCCAAACCCAGTCTCTACCTAAGAGCTAAATCTGTTATTACGCATCCGAGGGTAGCTATGCCTCTACTTACTACAATTACTTTAGCAACAGCAGTATTCTTTCTCTACTCGGAATGTGCTGATCATCCATGGGAACAAGACCGTGATGATGGCATCTTTTCTAGACTCTCGGGACAAACAGAGACAACATTTGAAGAATGTGTAGAAAAAACGGCTTCTTATTATCTTAGTAGGGTTTTGTAGAACAACTAAAAAATTACTAGAGAATTAGAATTTTTTAACCCGAAAAAGAATAATTTTTTCAAATGCTCTTGAAAATCCGGCGTTGTTGATTTAATCAGCTAAGTCAGGTCTGACAAATAAATATTTAGAAAAATAAGCATATAAATGAAAATGAACTCCCAATAATCACAAAGAGGAGTCCAAAGATGAGCTACGTTACTGGCGTGAGTATAACTAAAAATTGGTAAATAGAGGGAATGTTTTTCTCTGGATTGACGAAGAAACTTTTAATCAATGGATTGTAAAGAAGAAAAAGCGGGGTCGACCTGATTTTTCTTGTGTGTAATATTACTCTATTGAATAACATAGTAGTCCTATTTTATATCCTTCCTAAGTTTGTATTGGTATTTACCACTATGTCAAAGATCTATCTATTATATTAGGCAAGGTGTAATTGCTGAATTTTAATATAAATTGTTGACAATTAAATAAAATCAAGCTAGAATAGAGATAAGAGAAATTTAACAAGAATGGTTTATTGAAATGACTTCACCGCTTCAAAACTTTTTATCTCAAGTTGATTATAATGGTCGAACACGACTTCACCAAGCTGTTTTGCGAGGAGACGCAATTCAGGTTACTAAACTTCTTGAAGTAAACGCAGATGTCAATGCAAGAGATAATAACAGTCGAACACCACTTCATTTAGCCGCTTTCGAGGGAAAGAAAAACATAGCTTTAAGACTTATTGATAGCAATGCAGATGTCTATGCAACAGATAATAAAGGTTATACAGCATACGACTTAGCTTTGCACGAAAATCGTAGATTTACACTTACAACATTAATTAACAAAATCGTAGATCTAAATCCAGAAAAACAAGAAGCTCTAACAGAGCATCAATTAGCTATGCGGGAGGAGGATGGTTATACAGCACTTCATAGAGCTGTTTTGAATAATAATAATACTGAAGTCCTAAAACTTATCGAAAGAAACGCAAATGTCAATGCAAGAGATGGTAAAGGTCTAACACCACTTCACCATGCTATTCGCAAAAGCAACTCATTCATGATCTCGGTGCTCGCCACAGGATTAGGTGACGTTATCCCTGGACTCGATTTAAGCGATACCAACTTAGGCTCAAAAACAACCTTTGAATACAAAAAAACTAGTATTAAGGATTCGCTTGATTTAGCTATTAAGAAGCCAGGGGATCTAGAGTCAAATAAGAGTCCTAAAGCAAATCTATCCTTAAAAAATATAAGTGGAAACACTGTACTTCACTATGCTGCTTTTGCTGGAGATCTAAATCTGGTTAAATACTTCGTAAAACAAGAGCCAGACCTCATAAATATATTAAATAACTCTAAGCAATCAGCATGCGATTTAGCGCTAGGTAAAAGAAAACCTGAATACTTGGAAGTGGTTAAATTCCTCCAAAGCAAGGTAGTAGTAGAACCTAAGGAGGATGGTTATACAGCACTTCATAGAGTAGAACCTAAGGAGGATGGTTATACAGCACTTCATAGAGCTGTTTTGAATAATAATAATACTGAAGTCCTAAAACTTATCGAAAGAAACGCAAATGTCAATGCAAGAGATATTAACGGTCGAACACCACTTCACCATGCTACTCGCAAAAGCAACTCATTCATGATCTCGGTGCTCGCCAAAGGATTAGGTGACGTTATCCCTGGACTCGATTTAAGCGGTACCAACTTAGGCTCAAAAACAACCCTTGAATACAAAAAAACTAGTATTAAGGATTCGCTTGATTTAGCTATTAAGAAGCCAGAGGATCTAGATAAAGTAGATCTATCCTTAAAAGATATACGTGGAAACACTGTACTTCACTATGCTGCTTTTGCTGGAGATCTAAATATGGTTAAATACTTCGTAAAACAAGAGCCAGACCTCATAAATATATTAAATAACTCTAAGCAATCAGCATGCGATTTAGCGCTACGTAAAACAGAACCTGAATACTTGAAAGTAGCTGAATTTCTCCTAAGCGAGGAACTAGAATCTGAAACGGAACTAGGTGATAAAGTAGAAGAATCTGAAACGGAACTAGGTGATAAAGTAGAAGAATCTGAAACGGAACTAGATGATAAAGTAGTAGAATCTGAAACGGAACTAGATGATAAAGTAGTAGAATCTGAAACGGAACTAGATGATAAAGTAGTAGAATCTGAAACGGAACCCAGTCTCTACCTAAGAGCTAAATCTGTTATTACGCATCCGAGGGTAGTTATGCCTCTACTTACTACAATTACTTTAGCAACAGCAGCATTCTCTCTCTACTCGGAATGTGCTGATCATCCATGGGAGCAAGACCGTGATGATGGCATCTTTTCTAGACTCACAGGACAAACAGAGACAACATTTGAAGAATGTGTAGAAAAAACGGCTTCTTATTATCTTAGTAGGGTTTTGTAGAATAACTAATTAACAATCAACTAATTTTAGAGATTGCTCTCTGTTTTTATTGAATATAAAAAATTTGAATCATGGTTTTTAACGGTATCAAACTTTGAGAATGGAACTCATTTTTCATAATTCTTATAGGCAAAAGGTAGAGAATTCAGTGAAATTATTTAAATTAACTCTCTTCTTCAATTAAGTTTTTAAGAGAAGTTAAAGCTATTGTTGTAGAGAAATGTCAGCGCTACCTAAAGCCTTCGTCTAAAAAACCTCCAGTATTGACTTTATACATTCCTAAAGAGTAATAGAAGTAAGAGTTGTTCTTTTGGAGAGATGTATTGCGCTTCGTATTCATTCTATTCACATTATTGAGTTTGATCTCATGCATGAAAATCTCTGACTTGAACCAAAACAAAGCTTTTATTCAGCCGTCGATCGTAAACCCCTTAATAGAAAGCGAATTATCTGAGCCTTATTTCAAAGTTGGTTCTTGGCCTACAAGCTCTTGGTGGAAAAGCTTTAATTCACAAGAGCTAAATACTTTTGTTGAAGAAGCTCTTGCTAGCAATCCAACAATACTCTCTATTGAGCAAAAAGTGGAAGCGGCTCATCAAGTCGTAGAAGAATCCAAATCACCATTATTTCCGGCTGTTTTTTTTAATGCCAGTGAGGATTGGGGGAAATTGAGTAAAAATGGAATCCCTTATCAATTCAATCCCTCTTTGGGGAGTATTTATAATTTAGTTGATCTCAATCTAAATTTTAAATACGAATTTGATTTTTGGGGAAAGAATCGCAATGCGCTTAAAGCATCTGTTGGATTGGAAAAATCTCAGAGAGCCGAGTATAAACAAGTTGAGTTGATGATCACGACTACTTTAGCTAAGGCTTATTTTGCTTTGAAAACCAACCTTCAAAGAAGAGAACTTTATATTGAGCTTAAAAATATACAGTTGAAAGTGTTAGAGCTTAATAATTTGCTAGAGCGAGATGCTATGCGTTCTAAAATAGATCCTGCAACAGCTACCGAAGATTTAGAAAGTATAACTAAAGAAATTTTCGCTTTAGATAATGAAATTAATCAAAATAAAACATTTATTAATATTCTTAAGGGAAGTGGACCTAGTGATGAGTTGAAAATAGATGAAAATTTAAATCCTGTTCCAAAAGCTTTTGCTTTACCTGTTCAGCTCTCTTCAGACTTAATTATCAGACGTCCTGATTTAGTAGCTTCTATCTGGAAAGTAGAATCACTTGTCTACGATGTCAATGTATCTGTGGCAGACTTTTTTCCAAGGGTAGATCTTTTGGGTTTTATAGGGCTTGAAAGTTTTCCTTTTAAATATCTCCTTGACTGGAAAAGTCGTCAAGGAAGATTGCAGCCCTCTATTCATATACCCATTTTTAAAGCAGGGGAGATAAGAGCGAAGTATAGAAAAAATAAGGCGAAATTAGAAGGGGCTATTTTTGATTATAATGATCTTTTGTTAAAAAGTTTAAAAGAGGCTGCTGATAACATTGTCACGCTCTCTCAAACTTATAAACAAAAAAACTCCCAAAAAATTATTTTGAATAGAGCTCAACTTAAATTAGATTTATATGAGCTTAGGTATGAGAGGGGAATAGATAGCTTGTTGACTGTATATAACGCTCAAGAAGAATTGATTCGAAAAAAGCTAGATGATCTTATGATCACCTACGAGCAATATGTTTCTATTGTTCAGCTTATTAAATCTTTAGGAGGAGGTTATTGCGAGACAGATCTAAAAGGCTTTTTTAAGGAGGACATCAATGGATGATTCTTCTTTGAAAAAGAAAAGACTTCTTTTTACGTTTATTTTTTTTGGAATTATTGTCCTAGCAAGTCTTGTTATTGGAGTTTTTTGGACAAGTCGCTGGCAATATACAAAAAAAACAAGTGATGCTTATGTTCAAGGGAATAAAGTTATTCTCACCCCTCTAGTGGATGGGTTTGTAACAGGAGTCTATACGGATGATACCTTTCTCGTTGAAAAAGGTCAGTTAATTGTGCAGCTCGACTCTGCGGATGCAGAACTTGCCTATAGGGACGCCCTACAAGAGTTTTCTAGAGCTGTTCGTGAAGTATGTGCTCTTTATCATAAAGTGTTTGCTTATGAATCAGAAATACAGGTTAAAGAGGCTGAGTGGATTAAGGCTCAAGAGTTTTACAACCATCGTCTTGAAGTTTTAAATCAGGGCGCTATTTCTTTAGAAAATTTCCAAACCTCGGAAGCTGATTTAGAAGAGTCTTTTTATGAGCTATCCAGAGCAGAAAGCAACTATCAAGAAGAAGTAGCTAAAATCATTGGCAAATCTATTCGCACCAATCCACTTGTGAAATCTGCTGAAGATAAGCTTTCTCAAGCATGGATTAATTTGTATCGCTGTAAAATTTATGCCCCTGTCAGAGGCCTTGTGGCTCAAAGAGCCGTTCAAGTTGGGATGTGGATAGACTCTGGGACATCTCTTTTGAGTATTATTCCGCTCGATCAGATCTGGGTAAATATGAATTTTAAAGAAACTCAGATGAAACATATGAAAATCGGGCAAAAAGTTAAACTCAAAGCTGATATGTATGGAGGAGACGTTCAATATAAAGGGAAAATTGTAGGTCTTCCTGGAGGTGCTGGGAACGCATTCTCAATTCTGCCTCCCCAAAACCTTTCTGGAAATTGGATTAAAATAGTACAAAGACTGCCTGTTCGAGTAGAGCTTGATGAAGATGACCTGGCCGCCTATCCACTTAGAATAGGGATGACGATGCGAGCTCAGGTCAATGTGAAAAATCAATCTGGAAGTTACCTTCCAAGTTCATCAAAAGGAGCTCCTAGCTATTGCACTAATATTTATGAAAATGAAATCATGAAGAGTAAAAAGCAAATTGCCCGTATATTTTTAGACAACGCAGACCCTTCTTTAGAAGCCTACTTCTTCACTCCATTTCAACTTGAATAGGCCTCGTAGTATTAACCTTTAAATCTAACGTATTTAACTGTCTAAAAAAGGCGAGTATATGCTAAGTTTTTTTTGATTTTTACTAAAGACGATGTTTTTTCTAGGTAAATCTCTCTTAAGAGAGTTCAATTGAGCTCAGCTTATTTTATTACATAGTTTGTTAATCATTTATTGGGATGAGTTCTGGATTGTTATCTTCAGAAATAGAAGCCTTAGAGAAAATTCTCGGTTACACCTTTAAAGACAAGAGTTGTCTTCATACGGCGATCTGTCACATATCCTTTCAAAGTTATATTTCCAAAGATCAAAAAATTACAAATGAACGCTTAGAGTTTTTAGGAAACTCCATATTAAGTTTAATTATTGCCAATCGAGCTTTTGAAAAGCTTGTAAACTTAAAAGAGGGTGCTTTAAGACGTTTACGCACGAAGCTCATGAAAGACAGTGTTTGTTCGCAATACTTCAATCATTTAAAACTAGTTAGGTTCGTTAAAATGGGTGTGAGTGAGCGCAAACACTTAGAAACCCTTGGTAATGACAAGGTCGCAGCTCATCTTATTAAGTCAATTTTAGCCGCAATCTATATTGATGGAGGATTAGAGCCTGCTACCAAGTTTTTCAATGGCCGCTGTTTACCAGCTGCTAAAAGTGTTTTAAAAGATAGGCACCATTCAAATTGGAGACGTAAGCTTCAAGAGATTTGTCAAAAGAAGCATCAAAAGCAGCCCTCATTTGTTCTTTTAAATGAACAGGGGCCTGAGCATTCAAGAATTTATCAAATAGGGATTTTTATGAATGATCATTTGATAGCAAAAGGAGAGGGGAAGACAAAGAAACTGGCAGCTAGTAAAGCCGCCTCAAAAGCTCTTGAGAAAATTTAATAGTTTAGTTAGATTATTTTGAATGAAAAATAACAAGGAAGAGTGACATGACAGGAAAATCTCAGACGACATCATCTATACCGGTTAGTTTTACTGACTTTGACTTAACAATGCCCTACGATAGAAAAATAGCGGAGACTAAAAAGCACGAGCAAAGTGAAAATCCATGTGAAAGTTTAAGAAGAATGAATGCGCTTATTACAAATTTAGAAGTTATGAAATCTGAGTATTATAGAAGGCCTTGTCCTGAGGGCTGGTGTTTTGGGTTGACGACACCACATAGGTCTAGACTTGAAAGAAGAATTTCAGCTTTTAGATCAGAAGTTAAAGTCTTTCACACTCCTAATTGTCAAGCATACTTGAGGGAAAAAGAAAGTGCTAATAAAGCAGAGCTAGAGCTTAAAAAGGAAGAGATGTGGGTAGAGGCTGCAAAAGCATCAAAAGAAACTATTACACGACGCGGGTATTTTAAGAGTAGAAATGAGCCTTAATCTTTAAAGAAATAAAATGGCAGTATCACGATTTTAACCATTTAGGCTCTTATGCAAACCAAAATCTTTTTAACACTCCTTTTGTTGCCTTGTATTTTGATTTCCGAAACTTCTAGGGAAGGTATTGACAAGCTTATTGCAGGAAATCTGCGTTTTCAAAAAGATCAAATGATTTGTCAGAACCAAAATGAAAATAGACGGGCTGAGCTGATTGATAATCAATCTCCGTTCGCTGTTATTGTTGCTTGCTCAGACTCGCGGGTAGCGCCTGAGATAATCTTTGACCAAGGGATAGGAGATCTATTTGTTATTAGAGTGGCAGGAAACGTTATTGGACCTTTCGAAATGGAAAGTATCGAATATGCAGTTAAGGAGTTAGGTTCTTCTTGTATTCTTGTTATAGGACATAAGAACTGTGGCGCTGTCAATGCTGTGGTTCAAAACAAAGTAGAAGGCATTCCTTTTATTGCTGAGATGATTAAGCCTTCGGTCTCTAAGGCTAAAATCTCAAAGGCAAAGGATCTTCTGAAAGATTCAATAGAGTTTAATGCTGAAAAAATGAGCGAACTTATTCAACAGTCTCACCTTATTAAACAATTCACCTCTCAAAATAAAGTTCATGTCTATGCTGGATATTACGACTTTCAAACAGGTCATGTAAGCATACTTTAGTTTTTTTTCTGCCTAAGTCAACAACTGATCAAAGCGTGAGTGTTTTTATGAAAATCGACTATCTTTATATAAACTTAATAAATATTTTCTATAACTGAGGTCTGATTAATCCAAAATGGAAACTTTTTATGAAGTTAATTTCCACAGAGAATAACTTATCTGCAAGCATCGGTTTGAAAAATCAACAAATAAACTCTAAAAACCCCTGCGAACAAAAAGAAAATAAGTACAGTGTTAGCCTGATTTGCGTTTCTGACCTGCTGACTGCAATGACTATTAATTATTTTAAAGCAGAAAACAGCCAAAGCATACTATCTACCTATATTTCCCCAATTGTAGCTAACGCAGCAGGTACTCTTGTAACAAATATTTTTTTAAGATTTTGCTTTGAACAATTTAGGGGAGAGAATCGCCTGCCAGTTCCTGATATTATTAATAGAACAAGTAAAGTATTTGTGATGTACAGTCAATTGAAACTATCTTTAATGGCAGCTCACTATACTTCAGATTATTTGATAACCATGACATCAACATCACAGACCTTTTATTCCTTAGCTCCAGGTGCTATTTGCAGTTTAATATATTTACATTTAGGAATGCTTTCAGCGGCTTTTGCAGCTTTAGATGTCATACATGAGAAGACTGGTTTTTTCAATTATATTCATGATAAAATTGACTACATAACCGGTACCACTGTTTCGGCACTAGGAGCCCAAGAATCATCTACGTAAAACGTAACTGGCGTGAGTATATCAAAAAAACCAATAAATCACAGCATTTCTAGTCACTGATTAAAAGGCTTCAGAAAGTGCTGCATTTACTTTTCTCATTGAAAAAAGTCGAAAGTCTGTTAAGAACAATTTTAGCAAATGAACACCTTTATGCCGAAAAGAAAACTTTATCCGTGAGAGTAGAAGGATGCAAGTAGCTTGAGGCTTCTTTTTTGCTAGTAAAATTTAAGCTTTGATTTCCCTCTGTTTTTTTAGTTGAATTTTTCTGAAAATCTGATGATAGTATGGCATAATTTCAAAATTTAGCTAGAGGTTTTTATGCGCTTCAACGGTAAAAAAGTCGTTGTGACTGGTGGTAATAGCGGAATTGGAAAAGAAAGTGCAAAACAATTCATTAAAGAAGGTGCTTTAGTTGCTATCATAGGCCGTAACGAAAAGAGACTAGAGCAAACTAAAAATGAATTGGGTGAACAATGCATCGCTTATCAAGCTGATGTTTCTCAGGTATCTGAACTGGAAGATGTCTTTAAAAATATAAGTGAAGATCTTGGAACCGTAGATATTTTAGTATTAAATGCAGGTGTTTCTGAGCATCTTGAAACCTCACAAATGACAGAGTCTGTATTTGATCGCATGATGGATATTAATATTAAAGGCCCCTACTTTACGGTTCAAAAAGCTCTGCCATTTCTAAATACAGGAGCTTCAATTGTTGCAGTCTCTTCTATTTCATCTCGTCTTGGAATTAAGCATATGGGTGTTTATGCAGCCTCAAAATCAGCTCTCGAGACTCTTATAAGAGCATTCAGTGCTGAATTTATTGATAAACAAATGAGATTTAACATAATCTCTCCTGGATACACAGAAACACCTATATTTTCTAAAGCGCTTGATCAAGACCCTCATTTTTTTGAAAACGCTTCTAAAACAATACCTATGAAAAGAATGGCTCAGCCTATTGAAATTACGCACAGTATCCTCTTTTTAGCTTCAGATAAAGCTAAATACATTACAGGAGCCAATCTAGTTGTTGATGGAGGATTTAGTTCCATTTTTCCACTCGACGTGATCCAAGAGGCATTCAAATGAGCCACTTAATCGGTAATCGAGTTTTTCAGTGATTACACGCTCTTGAGTTTAATAGAGGCTTTTAAGTATCTTCTACTCTTACTTTAATTATGAGTCTAAATATGAAAGATAAAGAAAAGGTTCCGATCGGATTATTGGGAGCTACAGGAGTTGTGGGGCAAATGGCCATAGCTTTAGTTGAGGAGCATCCCCAGTTTTATATTTCAGAGATCTCAGCAAGTTCAGCTCGAGTTGGAAAAACCTATAAAGATGCTGCGACTTGGCTTTTAAAGGGTAAAATGCCCCTAGGTGTTGAAAACCTTTTGTTTAAAACACCAGAAGAGTTTACTTCTACCTATATTCTATCAGCACTTCCTTCAAGAGTAGCGGGAGACATTGAGTATAAACTCGCTCAAAAAGGGCATTATGTTTTTTCCAATGCCTCTGCTTTTAGAATGGATCCCAAAGTTCCAATTTTAATCCCAGAAGTGAATGAATCTCACTTAGGCCTGCTGGACTCACAACCCACTTCTGGAAAAATTATAACTAATTCAAATTGCGTAGCCGTTTTTGTCTGTTTAGCGCTTAAACCTCTTTTAAAGTTAGGCACTATAAAACAAGTTAGTGTTGTGACATTGCAAGCTATTAGTGGAGCGGGATATCCTGGGATGAGTGGTTTTGATATTCAAGGAAATATAGTTCCTTTCATACCAGAGGAAGAGAATAAAATTAGAGAAGAGACGCTTAAAATTTTAGGATCAAAAAACACACCGGCTTCTTTTGATATCTGCGCTCAAGTTCACAGAGTACCTGTTCTTCATGGACATACTATTTCATTGCATATTCATTTTGACAATGAAGTGGATAGAGAACAGGCTATTTGCTCTTACCACAATAACAAAAAGCTTTATAAAGTGCATACTCAGCAAGAGCGTCCACAACCTGCAAAGGATATAGAAGAATACGACTATAAAGCACATATAGGTCAAATAAAGCAGGGAACGAATAAAAAAATACTAAATTTAGTCGTCATGGGACATAACTTAGTAAGAGGCGCCTCAGGCGCCTCTTTATTGAATATGGAAGCTTTTATGCAAAGAACAAAACGGATGGTTTTTGCATGAAAATAGCTTTGATTGGATATGGAAAAATGGGAAAGCAGATAGAACTTCTAGCGCCGCTGTTTCATTCAGAAGTTGTGCTTCGTTTAACATCTCAAGCAACTGAGAATGACTGGAAACTTGTAGAAAATGTAGATGTTTGTATTGACTTTAGCACACCTCAATCAGTCTTAGAAAATATTAAGAAAGTAGCAAAATTTCACAAACCAATGGTTGTAGGTACGACGGGATGGAATTCTCATCTCTCAATGGTTCAAAAGCTTGTTGAAACTAAAAATATAGGCCTAATTTATGCAGCAAACTTTTCTATAGGATTGAATTTATTTTTAAAAATAGTAGAAAAAGCTGCCGTTTTAATGAATCCTTGTGAAGAATTTGATATAGCAATTTCAGAGGTGCATCATAAAGAAAAATTAGATGCTCCATCAGGCACCGCTTTGATGCTCGGTGATGCCATATTAAATCGAGTTCATCGAAAAACCTCTCTTTCTGTACAAACCTCAGAAAAATTGAGCAAAAAAGATCTCTCTATTTGTTCACAAAGAGTCGGGTTTGAGAGGGGAACTCATAGCGTGACTATTGATTCTGAAAATGAAACTATAACACTCGCTCATCAAGTGAGAGATCGCTCCGTTTGGGCAAAAGGTGCTCTTAAAGCTGCCCAGTGGATAATAGATAGAAGAGGAATCTATACTTTAAATGACATGTTGGAGGTGCCTTGTGTCTTATCCTAGTTTAGTAACAGCAATGATTACTCCTTTTTATGAAGAAAAAGTTGATTTGGAGGGATTAGAAGAAAATATTAAATTTCAATTACAAGCTGGGATTGAAGGGCTTCTTTTTTTAGGAACAACAGGAGAATCACCTTCACTTACTAAAGTGGAAAAGAGGTCATTACTTGAATTAGCAAGAAAAACAGTTCCCGCAGATCGTAGCTTCTGGGTAGGAACAGGAACCTTTAATACAGAGACTACCATAGAAAGGACTTTTGAAGCTGAGCAATTAGGAGCTGATGTAGCACTTATTGTGACTCCTTATTATAACTGCCCCACTCAAGAGGGGATTTTAAAGCATTTTGAAGCCGTTGTAGAAAATACAACTATTCCAATCTGCCTTTATAATCACCCCAAAAGGTGTGGTGTAAATATTGAAATAGAGACCTTAAAAAAAATAGCTAAATTACCTAATATTATAGGAATAAAAGAAGTTTCAGGAGATTTAACTCAAATTTCTAGAATACAAAGTGAAATAGTTGACTCTTCAGAAAACTTTTCGATTTGGGCTGGTGATGATTTAGCTATACTTCCTCTGATGTCTTTAGGGGTGCATGGTCTAATATCAGTTGCAAGTAATCTACTTCCTAAAGAAATGTTTTCTCTACTCTCTCTTTTAACTCAAAATGACTTTTTAAAATCCAAGTCTCTCTACTATCGAATATTTCCACTCTTAAAGGCTCTTACAATAGAGACAAACCCTTTGCCCATTAAAGCGGCTATGAACTATTTAAACAGGCCTTCGGGCTCTTGTCGTTCACCTCTGAGCTCCTTAAAAGAGGACAACTTGGAATCTCTAAAAAAAATTATTAATTCTGCAAATTTTGTAGAAAATGGAGTTATTTGTGGTTAATAGAAATAAAGATATAGCTGACTTGTCAGCTAACTATTTATTTAGAGAAATTACTCAAAGAAAAAATCAGTTTTTACAAAAAAATCCTGATGCAAAGCTGATCAATTTAGGAATAGGTGATACGACGCAACCATTATCTAGCAGTGTCGTTGATTCCTTTATTAAAAAGGCTCATGCATTAAAAACTCCTGAGGGGTACCAGGGATATGGTGATGATTTTGGTCTTTTAGAATTGAGAAAACAAATAGCTTCTAAGTTATATAACAACCGTGTTGATGAAGCAGATGTTTTTATTTCTGATGGGGCAAAATGTGACTTGGGACGTCTGCAATTACTTTTTGATAGAACTGCCCGTATCACAATACAAGATCCCTCTTATCCAGTGTACATAGATACAAGTCTCATCACTGGAAAAAATGAAATAGTTTACATGTCTTGTAGCCCAGAGAATCACTTTTTTAAAAACCTAGATGAACTTCCAAGTACTGATTTAATCGCTATATGCTCTCCAAACAACCCAACAGGTGCTGTCTTATCTCACTCTCAATTAAAAAGTCTGGTAGATGAAGCTAAAAGACGAAAAAGTGTTATTCTATTCGACGCGGCTTATTCAAATTTTATACAAGATTCTTCCTGCCCTAGATCTATTTACGAAATTGAGGGAGCAAAAGAAGTCGCAATTGAAATTAATTCTTTTTCAAAATTAGCAGGGTTTACAGGTGTTCGACTTGGCTGGTCAGTGGTACCAAAAGAGCTTACCTTCAATGATGGAACATCCATTCAAAAAGATTGGATTAAAATTATCACCACTTTTTTCAACGGAGCGTCAAATCTTGCACAACAGGGTGGGCTTGCCTGTTTAAGTAATGACGGCCTAATACATTCTAAAAATACAGCACTGTACTACTTAGAAAATGCAGCTGCCTTGAAGCAAGTTTTTGAACAGAATGGCTATAAATGTTATGGAGGCGTTAATGCTCCCTATCTATGGATTGATCTAAAGGGTCAAAAATCCTGGGATGTTTTTGATCACTTTTTGACTTATGCTGGATTGATAACGACACCTGGTATTGGTTTCGGTCCATCAGGTGAAGGCTTCTTGAGAATAAGTGCGTTTGCTCATAAAGAGTGCGTTGTTGAAGCCGTATCAAGATTTGAAAATATCTTTAAAAAAAATAAAAAAGAAGTTTATTTAACTAACTTTTAATAAAACAAATAAAATTCATTTTTTCTTGTTGATTTATATTTCCAAATTTTGTTATGCTGCGCTCATCGTATAATTCGCGATTCTTCTTTTTAACTCACACCCTTTTTGACTTATGTACGAAAAAATGAACTTGAAAATCTGTAATGAAACTATTCATCCAGGAGAAAATCTTTCTCTAGCTATACGCTTGCCTGAGTTATATTCCTGTTTGCCAGCTTATATGCCAGTTAAAATTTTTCGAGGAAAAGAGCCTGGTCCAACTCTACTTGTCTTTGCAGCTATAAACGGTGATGAAGTTAATGGCACTGCCATTATTAATCAACTTACGAACCTAAAGAGGATCAAAAAAATCAAAGGAACTCTCATAGTCATTCCCGTTGTTAATATTTTTGGTATGGCAAACAAAAGCAAATTTCTTCCTGGAAATATAGCGTTAAGTGAAAATTTTCCAGGTGCTGAACATGGAACGCATGCAGATCGAATCGCACATCTATTTACTACTGAATTTTTCGATCAAGCTGATTACTCTATTTCACTTGAAACAGGACCTTTAAATTACAGCTATTTGCCCGAAATTTCAATTCATTTAGATAAAGATGAAAACAAAAAATTGGCAAAAACATTTGGAGCGCCAGTCATCAATGAATCTACAGATGAAATTGGCTCTCTCGCCGCTTATGCCAAAAGAAATGGTAAACAGCTTTTAACTTATACCGGCGGAGAAAGCTCTAGGTTTGACTCAGCAGCTATTAGAACTGGTCTTAATGGAGTCTTAAATGTAATGACAGATCTAAAAATGATTGAGCCCAATAAAATAACTTCTGAAAAAAAACCGGAAACCTTTTTCATGAAATCGTCACAATGGGTACGCAGTTCGCTCAGCGGTATAGCTATAAAAAAAATGAAGCTTGGTGCTCATGTAACGAAGAACAAAACGCTTTATACTATTCAGGATCCCTTTGGAAACTTTTCTCAACAAAAAGTGCAAAGTCCAGTTGATGGGATTATCGTAGGGGTCAATAATATTCCTCTAGTAAAAGAAGGGGATGCCCTGTTTAAAATTGCAAAATTCCCAGACTCCGATGATCAGCTAAGTCGTTGGAATAAATTTATTGAAGAATAATGATTCAAAGACAAACAAGTAAAAAAATTTCTGCTTTAGGACTTATCGTATGGTCCTGCTGCCTTGTTTTCTATCTGTATGAGTTCTTTTTAAGAACTTTTGTAGGAACGGTTGCTAAAAGCATCATTGCCGATCTCTCTCTCTCCGCTGAGCAATTCGCTCTAATGGGGGCTGCTTACTACATTATTTATAGTTTCATGCAAATTCCAGTAGGTTACTTAACGGATCGCTATGGAGCTAAAAGAACGGTTATTTTTGCTATGACACTTTGCGCCACCTCTTTGCTCATATTTGCAGTAGCAAATCATTTTTTATTAGGCCTTTTTGCTAGATTGTTGATGGGGTTAGGTTCTTCTTTTGGATTTGTCACTTTACTTGTTGTAATTACCAATTGGTTTCCTCCTTCAAGCTATGCAATGTTTATTGGAACCTCCCAATTTATAGGAACTCTAGGACCTTTACTTGCAGGAGGACCTTTAATTAGTGTATTGAAGGCTTCGGGTCTTACATGGCGATCCGTATTTATCCGTATTAGTTTTTTTGGTTTTGCTTTTGCAGCACTCATGTTTTTTCTGTTTAGAAATAAAAAACAAGCCCAATCAGATGATATCGTTGTTGTTGAGCGCCCCAAAAGGTTTTTAAATCAGCTTTTTAAGCTTTTTAAAAATAAGCAAGCATGGCTGGTTGCCTTCTATTCAGCAGTTACGTATGAAGCAATTGATTTTTTAGGAGCTCTTTGGGGAACTTATTATTTGGAGGCTAGAGGCCTTCCTTTAGAATCAGCAGGCTATTCTATTTCACTGGGTTGGCTTGGGTTTGCGATTGGATGTCCGTTGACAACCCTTTTGTCAGGAAAAATAAAAAAAAGAAAGCCTGTCTTAATTTCTTGTAGCATTCTAGGACTACTCTCAACGATACTATTAAACTATTTTCATTTACCGTTGTGGTGCTATCCCATTATTCTATTTTGTATTGGAATAGCGGCTTCTTCTTTAAATCTAGCGATTGTTATTATGATTGAACATGTTGAAATATCCGTTAAAGCATTAGCTTTGGGTTTTAATAACGGTATTCTGGTTCTATTTGGTGCGATTGTTCCAATTGCGACAAGTTTTTTAATTAATCTTCCTAAAAATCAACCTGCAGTTCCCTCAGATTTTATAAGCGCTTTTACGGTCCTTCCTGCGATGTATGTGGCGAGCTGTATTCTCTCTATTTTTTTTATAAAAGAAACCTTTTGTAGACCTCAGAAAGGAGTCATTCACCTGCATCCTAAACAGCTTTAATAACGACTAAGCTGTATCCATCTGACAATGCATTTACACCTTCTTTTCTATATCTTTAAGAAAACAACTCTTACTCGACCCTAATCCTGCCTTGCCATAGTCAGAAATAACTCCAGATTCATACATCAATGTAAAAAAAAAATTAAAATAATTAATACATCATGTAGAGTCACAAAAATAACCAAACTTTAAAAAAAGGATATAATGATGAATCGTTCAAAAGTTTTAGATTGTTTCTGTTCTATAATCTTAATTATTGGGGGCTTAAACTGGGCATTAGTTGGAATTTTCAATTTCAATTTTGTTAGTTGGATCTTTTCAGCAGCACCAATTTTTGCTAGAATTACCTATATTTTAGTCGGTCTAGCAGCACTTTGGCAACTAATTAGATTTAAATGCACTAAAAATTGTTAAATGAATTAAGTAAGATTGAACCTGGTTCGATTCGAAACCAGGCTCTTTCTTTTAAAGTTTTGTATTTTTGATCTAAAAAGCTTGCTATCTAAACTTGTTTTAAGAATACTCTTCGCCATGTTCAATATTTCAGCTTGCAATCAAACCAATCAGTCCTTTTTAGTAGACCCTAAACAAGTGAGTCTTTATTCAGCTTTGGGGGGATTCGGGGCAAACTATTTCTTAATGGCACGTTATAACGTTGAGTTTCAATTACGCGATATAGTAAGCACGACTCTGATTTGCTCATCGTTAGGAGCAATTGGAGGGTATTTTTCAGCACGGGCTTTTAATGTAATTGCAAATACCTCAAGCTTTCTATCTTGCGCTGTTCAGCAAGTATACAGCCAAGTATTCCCAGCCTCTGATTAAAATCTATAAAGGTTCTTTTTCTAATTTCGACAATTTTAGATTCCTCTACAGAGTTCTATTATAGGTTTCCAGTAAATTATTTGAGACAACAGTAATTAATATAAATCAAATTTGTGTACACTAAATAAAAAAAAAGAGAAACCTATAAACACTGCGTCGAGTTTTAAAATTACGTGATCATCGATATAATTCAGTAAACGAATTAATGGGATAACAATGACAGTCATATTTTTTATAGCAGTTTTTGCATATGCAATTATTCCTCTTTATCTTATCTACAGAATCTATAAAAACTTTTCTACAAGTTATATTGATTTCTTAGCTACATGTCTGTGTTCTTTTTCATACCTTTTAGCAGTAAGTTTAATTGGTAATTGGTCGCTATTTCCATTTTCTTATTTAAAATATCCTTTGCTCATAGCCTTCTTTTTTGTTTCATACAAAAATTTTAAGAACGTGAAAAGAAAATGGATCTTAAAGCCCATCAAGCTAAAAAAAATAGGTAAATACTCCCTATTATTTTTTCTCTTCTCTTTATATTCATATCAATCTTTTCAAGCTTGCTTGGGATTTATTTCCCCTAAAAACACTATTGAATTAGCCTTTCCCCTTCAGGGGAAGAATTTTTGTGTCATTCATGGTGGCGCTCATGAGATTATTAACCATCATCAAAATGTTTGCGCTCAAAAATACGCATTAGATATCACTAAAACAGATTGGCTAGGAAGGAGAGCAAAAGCTTGGGTTCCAAAACTGCTCGATGATTTTTTTGTTTATGAATCTCAAGTGGTCAGTCCTTGTAATGGAAAAATAATAAAAGCCCTTGATTGTTTCCCTGACCAATCTCTCTTGGAAATGGATTGCGAAAATGTTTGTGGAAATCATATTGTTATTTTTTCAGAAAGCCATCAGGCTTATATTGTTTTAGCTCACCTAAAAAAAGATACTCTTTTGGTCAAAGTAGGGGATGAAGTAAAAAAAGAACAACCTCTAGCACTTGTTGGAAACTCTGGACACTCTAGCGAACCTCACTTACATATTCATTGTTCAAAATCAAACAATCAAGATTACCTTTATGATGGAGAGGGGATACCTATTCATTTTGATAAAAAATTCTTAGTTAGAAATCAAAGAGTTTCTACAAGTGAACATCAATAGGTGTTAGGTGAAAACCTTTTGAATTATATAATTGATATTAAATAGGATGCGTGCACTTTTTTCCCATTGGACTTCAAGCCCCGTATATAGCAAGTATTCCCAGCCTCTGACTAATATCGATATATAATTTCAACAAACTATTTACGAAAAAACAAAGTAATAAAAAATCAATTTTATATAGACAAAATAAAACTAAGAGAAATATATAAAAAAAGCATCGAGTTTTAAAATTACGTGACTGTTATGCTGAAAAAATGTTTTTTTCTATTGTTTCTGACTTTTTATCCTTTCTATACTTTTACGGCGACCCAGACGTTCACTAAAACAAGTGGTGGTCCTTATAACTGGAATAAAAACGCAAACTGGAATCCAAATACCTCTTACCCTCAAACAACGGAAGACAAAGCCATTATTAATAATAATGGCAATCTCAATATTAATCTTTCAGATAGTATCAGTCTTCAAAATATTACGCTAAATAATCAAGTAGGATCAGCGACTACAAATGCAATACTAGACCCTAATAATAAAAATATCACTTTTGCAGCGGATCAAGAAAACATTTCGCTCATACAGAATTTATCAGGAAAACAGTACTTGCATATAGAGCCTACGATCTTACTTGATGAAGGGAATCATACTTTTTTACTTCAAGGCCCTGATGAAGTATTGGAGATAAACACTTTAAATGGACCGACTAATGGAAATGCAACTCTTCTAATAACATCGACAGGACAAAGGAATGTTACCAAATGGTCAGGCGGAGGATCTGGAAACCTAGAAAGCATTACATTTGAACTCGAAACACCGAGTGACTTTATCATTGAAAAAATTCCAGAGTCATCTCCAACTATAAACCTTTTTACCTCTGGTAGCTTAACTATAAATAATGCGGGATCAGGAACTTTTTCAGGAGATGTAGCTGGAGGTGGAGCAATTAATATCCAATCGGAAAGCAATTATGAGCTAATTTTCAGTGGAAATATTACAAATAATGGACCCATCTCTATCTCAGGAGGATCTGTCACTTTTAACAGCGTTCCTCAAACATCTATTTTTGACCTCGATCCCAACCCTTATACGGATGCGGGTACACTAACTCTAAATTTAGATACTGACGCTACTTATAGTGGAAGCATCAAAACTACGAATGGGGGAGTCGGTTATTTGAGAAAAAAAGGAAGTGGAACTTTGACCCTATCCGCTCAATTTGAAGACTCCTCTATGGCTTTTGATATCGATCAAGGAAAAATAATTTTTGAAACGATACCGATAGCTGCTGGTTATGCTCTATCAAATTCATCTATTGCAGAATTTTCAATTTCTCCTGGAGTCAAAACTATTTCTTCTCCGATTCTTGGAACAGGTAGTTTTATTAAAAGTGGGGAGGGTACGCTCCAGCTTTCCTCAAATTTGATGGGTTATACTGGAAATACTTCGATTACTAACGGAACACTCTCGCTTATTCAATCACTAACGCAATCTCCTCAAATTTCCATTTCAGCCGATAAAACCCTTCAATTCTCACCTGTTTCTAAGGATACTCAAACTTATGGAGGAAGAATAACTGGTGCTGGAGATGTAGTCATGAATGGAGAGGGGATACAAATCCTTTCAGGCTCTACTCTTGATTATACAGGAACAACTACAGTAAGTAGCGGCACTTTGCATATTAATAGCTCTACAAGCGTCACAGCTTCAAATTTTGATGTTAATTCAGGTAGTAATCCAGCTAGCTCAGCCACCCTACGTGGAGAGGGATCTATTTCCGGAAATCTCGTTGTAACTAAAGGCTCTGTTCATGCGGGACCCGGAGCAGACTCTGTCTTTACAGTAGGCCCTTATACACAAAGCGCCTCAGGAAATCTAAAAGTTACGCTTGAAAGATTTTCATCAGCTAAACTTGCTGTAGAAGGGGACGCTGCATTGGGAGGAACCTTTGAACCTGTTTTTAGTTCAGGTACGTACCCAAAAGACTCAACCTATACGGTTCTCACCGCAACAGGATCTTTAAATAACACAACTTTTAATCAGATGATAACCCCAGATATCGGTAGTTGGGAAATCATTTACCTAAATGACAATACAATTCAAATAGCTACTTCTACAGGTGCTCATTTTCTACCATACCCGACGAACACCTTATCATCAAATGAGCAAAAAGTTGCGAATTATATGTATCCCGATGTTGGTTTTGTACAATTTGATACAGATTTATTAGAGGTTTCTCATGCGATAAATGTACTAACTCAACCAGACTATGGTGAAGCTTATTTAAGAATTTCTCCCATAGCCTATGCAGCGATTAACAATTCACTTTTCTATTCAGATGTGCAAGTAGCTCAAACATTCAACTCATCTTCCGGGTTGGCTTCAGCCTCTGCTTTAAGTGATTTTGCATCCTATAGAGAATCAGAGGTTTCAGTACCTTATTTAATTGCAGAAAAAACAACAGAATCTCCAGGTGCTGACGATTTAATTGACTCTCAGGTGGAAAGTAACGATTCCTACTCTCAGTATGTTCTTTCGTCTAATCAAAATGAAAATGAGCCATCAAGACTAGCCATTCCATTTTCAAAAGTTCATAAAGAGTCTCCTCCTTGTTTTGCAACAGTGGATTCAGGCCCTTTCCTAGAGCCTATCGGTCTTTACTACCATCAAAGAGAGAGAGAAGGTCAAGTGCCTTTTGATTTAGGCACCTATGGAGCTGGAGCTGGATGGACCCTGGTTTGTGGTCAACACTTTTTTCTTACAGGTGGTCTTGGTTACACCCACTCAAACTTAGCATGGAAACAGCACTACGGAAACTCTAAATGGAGTAGTTTGTATGCAGCTCCTATCTTTGGTTGGTTTTTTAAACATGCTTTTGTAAATGTAACTGCAATGGGCGTTATTAACTTTGTAAAAACAGATCGTAAAATTTATTTCCCTGGTATCGATAGAGTTGCTTTAAGCCGATACAAAGCTTATGATTTCTTAGTAAGAGCGAATGCTGGAGCCAGAATCCCTTGGTTTCGATTTATGGAACGCCTATGGTTTCAGCCTGAAGTAACTGTAAATGGTCTCAGTATTTTCACAGAAAGTTTCACGGAAAAAGGAGCTGGAGGCATTAACCTAAAGGTTAAGCGAAGGACCAATTATTTCATACAGCCCAGTCTGCGTTGCAAATTGATTAAAGAGTTTCTCTCTGCAAAAACTTGTTATGCTCCTGCTCTCTTTGTAGGTTGGCTTGCAAATGTTCCTATAAATCCAGACAATTTTACAGCTCGATTTACGGGTTCTCCTAATCGTTCACTTTTTAATATCTCAGGATATAATCTAACCACGAATCAATTAATTCTGGGAGCCTCCTTTCTAATGAAGCGAGATGATAAGTTTAAATTACAAAGTGACTTTGAGCTAGATATGCTCAGTAGATATGAAATCTACAACTTCAAAGTGTCTTTTCAATGGATTTTCTAGTAAATAGATCTTTGTAATAGAGTTGTTTAAAATCTCAGTATTTTTTATTCTTTTTTCCGAAATTCAACAAAGGATAGAAAATGTCACAACTCGGTGTCTCTAATTATGATTCTTGCTTTCGCTCATTCGACACTTTATCAAACTGCTATCCAACGATGACAGCTCCTTTAAGAGCTTTTAAATACTATGGATGTCAGGGTCTTAGGATAAATACATTTTGGTGGGAACATTTACATAATCATATTGAGTTTTTTGCAGATCCAAAAAACTATATCAGACTAAGAGCTGCGTATATTGTTATTTTTAAAAGCTTAGAAAATATTGTGTGCCATAAAGAAAGCCTTTTTAGCTCTGTAAATATAGGTAGCATAGCCTATTTACTTTTTCAAAACGCTATGACTCATATCCACCTAGGAATGCTCTCTATTGCGAATTTAAAACTAGGATCCGATATGCCTATGGAGTCATTTCGTCAACAATTTGGTGATGATGCAGAAAAAACATTTGAATCAACCAAGCAAGCTGTAACGACAATTACAAAACCTCTTTTTTCTACGGCCCTTTCTGCTTACAGAGTTCTAGCATGGGATGCTTCAAAATGGGAAAAATTTTGCAATTCCTACAAGAAAGAAACGCTTTTACATGAAGCGGCTTTCTTAGAAAGAACGGAACTTTTAGAGCATTTAGTCGAACGCGGATACTATATAAATCTAAGAGATAAAATTGGTAATACAGCTCTTCATTATGCTGCTCAAAAAGGAACTATTAAAGCGGCTTTGTATTTAGAAGCTAAAGGAATTGATGTTAAGGTAAAAAATAACAAAGGCGATGACTTCTTCGACTGCGCTATAAGACACTCACAAATTGAATTTGTAAAGGAAATATATTTAGCTGGAACGTGGCTGCCAGTAGAGGCTATCCTAGAGAAAGCTCTTAAGTATCAAAGTCTACCTTTGATAACTTACTTTGCCCCAAAAGTAGATCTAAACTGGGTTTCTAACAAAGGTCAAACTTTTCAAGATCTTGCAAAAGAAACTCAATCACAAGATATCATAAAGATATTCAATATTCCATCTCAAGTTATTGAAGTTAACAATACGTTAGTTCCACGAAAAGA
Organism: Chlamydiota bacterium; assembly: GCA_022601335.1. Classification (GTDB taxonomy): domain Bacteria; phylum Chlamydiota; class Chlamydiia; order Chlamydiales; family JAAZZY01; genus JAJACV01. Next base: position 72,865 of record JAJACV010000053.1, read on the forward strand.
AGAGCTATAAAGCCAAGGTCCTAAAAAACGCATTCTTATCGTTTTAATTGTGTAGACAATCTGGGGAATTGTCAATATGGGTATAATTTAAAACAACAGCGTACTTATAGAGTCTGTTTAGTCTATTGAAGTATCCGCTTTCGCTTCCAAAAGGGGTGTCTCTATCAAATAAAGCATACTTGGCTATATCAATTTGACTATTCTTTAAAAGGTTTCTAATGGCCTTTTCAGCTTTCTTTACAGCCTTATCCTTAATAGAATAGTGGTGAAAAAACTCTGAATGACCTGGGCACACAAAAATATCAGAATCAGGGAAAACCTCTCTGTTCTCTTTAACTTTTGTTGGTGCACTAGGAATTTCACCTATTGCGTTACACCTTTCTATGCTAGTTGAATCTTGACGTTCTTCAGTTTGATTTTCCAAGGTTGTTAATTTATTTTCTAAGGCTTCTAAAATTAAGGCTACAACTTTTCTAAATGTTGGGTTCGTAATAAACTGATTTATAAGCCCAAGGGCCGCTTTAATTAGAGTTATAGGTATATTAGTTGTGACGTGAGATTTGACAGACTGAAGGAAGTTTTTGACGTCGCTTTCTGAGTTTACAGAATTCTCTTCATTTACAGAATTAAGCGCAATGCGTTCAATAATTTTATTTCGCTCATTAATACATTGCTGAGGCGTTATTTCGGTCTCTTCAACTATTTGGGTAGAAAGAGGACTAGTTGTTATCGACAGTGTTGACATTTTCATACTCCATTTTAAATTAAAAAAAAATATACTAGTCTAATTTTTTAATGTAAATATGAGAATGAATTAGTAATGTCTGTTAATTGTTTAAAAAGTGATCCTATTAAATCTAAGCATAGCTGTACAACAGTTTATTTTTAGTTTTCGGGCAACAGAGAAACAAGCAAAGGATTTGGAGGCTCTTGGACGGTTGGAATAACATTTAGATTATCCTGTTCTTCTTCCTGATATAATTCTACAGTATCTGTTTTTGGATCTGAAGTAGGGCATTCGCATGGTTTGCAGTATTCTAAATATGTTTGATTTGAAGAAATTGATTGATACATTAAGCTAAAGCAGTAAACACCTGCTTCAGCTATTTTTTCCTGCTCATTGTTAAATTTGTTTTCCCCCATATCCCGAACACGTTGTCGATGCACAGCGTTTATATCATTAGCCGCAACATCAAATGAAATTGATGATGCAGCACCAGCTAAACAACCCATCACGCCGCATAATGTAGAGCTTATCAAAGTTCCTGCAAAGTATATCGGGGCGGATACAACATATCCGACGGTTCTTGCTGTAGATTCAGTATATTGTTCACAAGTATCAGTACAGTTTTGACTTTTGATTAGTTGTATTTCTTGGTACTCCCTTCCATGTAAATCTGTTTTTGTTACTCTATTTTGTTCAGACCAACCTTGTGACTTTAAGGTTGTGAGTTCTGTAGAAGTATTGAGTCTTGTCATTTATTCTATCTCTTTTAACTGTTAACCTAAAATAGGTTATTATGATTTTAAATATAAAGGAAGTATAAACGTGATCAAAGTATATGAAAACCACCAAACTCCTGATTAACTTTTAGATTGCTTGATTTCTATTTTTAAAAGATATTCGGGGAAATTATTCAGGATAAGTCAAAGATTAAAATTATCTAATTTGTTAGAATCCTTCCTTTCAATAACTAAGTAAGAATTAAAAAATATAAAAGTATTTTTTCAGCTGTTGAATCTCATTGTAAATAACCTAAGAATAATGGGTCGTAAATAATGCCTAAAGAACTTATAAAAGCACGGTGTTTTGGAGGCCATAGTTCTCTTTATAGTAAATATCATGATCAAGAGTGGGGAGTGCCCGTTCATGATGATAGACATCTTTTTGAAATGCTTGTTTTAGAAGGAGCTCAAGCAGGTTTAAGTTGGGAGACCATTTTAAAGAGAAGAGAAGGATATAAAAAAGCTTTTTATAACTTTGCTGTTGAAAGAGTAGCCTCTATGACTGATGAGGAGTTAGAGGTCCTATTAAAAAATGAACAAATCATACGCAATCGACTCAAAGTTTTTTCAACACGTCAGAATGCTCAAGTCTTCCTTGAAATACAAAAAGAATTTGGGTCTTTTGATAAGTATCTTTGGGAATTTGTAGATAATCAACCGATTCTTAACCATTGGAAATCTTTTAAAGAAGTACCTATCATCACGAAAGAAAGTGACGCTCTTTCTAAAGATTTAAAAAAGCGAGGTATGAAATTTGTGGGTTCGACTATCATCTATGCCTATATGCAAGCGGTTGGTTTGGTCTGCGATCACTTAACTTCTTGCTTTTGCTACTCAAATAAAACCAAAACTTAAGGACCTAGATATGAAAAACCTTTTGATTATTTCCCTTTTTATTGTAAGCACAGCCCTTCATGCTCATTGCCAGCTCCCCTGTGGCATATACCATGACGATTTAGAGTTTCAGCAGTTAGAGGAATGTATTCAAACACTTCATAGAGCTAATAAAGGAATTCTAATTAATGATTTGACTACCCCTCTTGGGGATAATCAAATGGTTAGATGCGTTAACCTAAAAGATCAATATGCAGATAAAGTTAGCCATATTTTTTCCTTTTATTTTCTTCAACAAAGAATACAGCAAAATCAACCCAATACGATTAAACTTTTAACTCTTTCACATCAAATTCTTCAAACAGCGATGAAGGTTAAGCAAACCGTTGACCAGAGTGTTGTCTCAGATCTTCAAAGCCAAATTTTAAAATTTAAAGAGATATATGAATCCAGCAAAGCACACGATTAATAAATTGTATTATTCATGTTTAAGTCAAACTCCAAGCTTTATTGTAGGGGTCCTGGTTTCCTCTGTTGGGTTGAAGAGTTGCATATTGTCTAGGTGAATTAGAATGGCAGACCAAAGCTTCCTCTTTACCTATAGTCAAATCCAAATAAATGGCACAAATTTTATTTCTTGCTAAATCTCCATTTTGATCTAACCCTCCTAGGCTTATTTTATAAGACCTATTGCCAACAATCAAAGATGCAGAAAACAATGAATAGTCGAGAGGTTCACGCGACTTTAATACTTCAAAACCTTCTATTGTAGCTGTTAAGGGCTCAGGATTTAAAAATTCTTCAAACTTAGGAATTTCAATTGAAATAGAATTATTTGTACTGGGAGAAGTTGGTAAATTAATTAGAGCTCCTGTTTTTTGATTTTTGGATGTAAACGTACAGTTTATTTGTCCATTGTCCGAACGGACCGAAAAAAGCATTCGACCAGGAATAGGTACTAATGAAGACATGGAAAACTTCTTTTAATTAGATGGTTAATAAAATATAGAAAAATATAATAGAATGCATCGGAGTAAATATCAATTATTGAATATAAGAATTGAATAGAAGGAAGCTTCCCTTTCGCATCTTTTTTTATTGAAAACATGCTTTTTGTAATTAAAGAATTGATTTTACAAATATTTAATATTTTAATGGCTTACAGAATAATGCATCCCATTCAAAGGCTAGCCGCTATTAAAAAAACGCTTGGATCTATTGTACAGATGCTTTCTCTTGAAGAAGAGTGCAACTGGATAAAAAGCTTTAAGAGATCCTATGGGTATGTGTGCGCTGCAATAGATGCGGAAGTAAGCGATCAGGAAGCGCTTTTTCATATGAAAGACCATATTTCTTCTATCTGGAAGGGGAATGGTAGCTTTTCTGATTTTCATATATGGAGGGATGATTTCGATGAGCGTTGTCAAATTAACGATGAATTTTCACTATTAATCAATCACCTTAGAGAGCTTCTTAACTTCACATAGTTTCAAACTGATAAAGGTGCAAATAATACCATGGCTGTCTCTCTATATGAAGTTGTCTTATAAATAAAAACAGATCTATCTTTATATAAATAGCTTGAAAATAAGCGTTTTGAAGTGTTTTTATCTCATTTTCAAGAAGGACTTTTTCGAACGCTAGTTCGATTTGGTCCGAACCATTTCGAATTAGCGTTCGAAATGGTCTTGACTTTTCTTAGGCAGTTTCTTACGACCGAGTTTATACACCAAGGAAGAAAATGAAGAGTTTTACTCTAATCGTAGATACTAAAAAAACGAGCAGGAATTTAAGTGAAAAAAGAAAAATAAGATAGCCCTATCAAGAAGGGGATTGATTAAATAAAAAGTTGAGTACTTCTTCAGCATGTCCCGTCACTTTGACATTACGCCATTCTCTTAATAGGGTTCGATCTGGTCCAATCACAAACGTACAGCGTCCGATCCCTGTGAATTTCTTCAAAAAGCTCTCTTTACCTGTAGAAAATAAATGACACAGCTTTCCATCCGTGTCTGAAATTAAATCAAAAGGCAAATTAAGTTTTTCTTTAAACTTTTCATGAGAGTCTAAAGAATCCTTAGAGATTCCAAAGATAGTGGCTTTGCACTTTATAAATTCAGGATATAAATCTCTGAAATCCTTACTTTCTCTTGTACAACCTGGTGTGTTATCTTTAGGGTAAAAATACAAGACAACATACTGGCTGGTTAGATCATGCAGTTGTCCTTTAAGTTCTGAAGTCGCAGAGAAATAAAAGTTATCGATTTGAGTCATAGCTTTGGTATTAATAAATTTTTTGATTATTCTAGCAGATAAATTTTATTTAATAAAATATTTTTATAGAGCTGTTGCTTTAGTTTTTAAAATGAACTTAGAAAAAATCAATCGTATATGGGATTCTTTTCTAATTACTTATCCTTATCAAGAAGAGGTAGCTATCTATTGATCGATCAAAATCTTATGTGCGAAGCCTCTCTCATAAGTGCCATCTGATAGGATTTCGGTTACTTATTTTAGGATTTTTTCTACGATTGTAGGAAGAGCTAGGTGTCAAAATTCTGCTTTCAGAAACTAATCATGCTGTGACTTCTTGACTTATATTAGTATGCAGCTTAATTCAAGGGTTTATTTATAAAACCTTAACAATTAACAATTATAATTTAGTTATATTTTACTAATAAATCTTTTAGGAGCATCAAAATGACTATATCAAGTAATTTATTTACAAATTTTAATAATCATTTTCCAAATGCAGATAAACTCCATTCATTTGATTTACACTATGCGTTAGCACCTGTTGAGAAACCTGAGGATTCAAAAATTACTCTTTTTGCAGATAAAATATCAAAATATATTGCTGATTGTGGTTCAGTAGAACCGACTGAAAAGGAACTTGATACAGGAATTTACGCGATGTCGCCTTGGTCTGCCCCACAAATGGGTTGGGACATTGTTCCAAATTCAGGACATTTAAAATCTGAATTTGTTCAAGAAGTTCTTAAAATTGCTGACTTTGCAAAAGAAATGTATATAAAACTAGATTTAAAGGGGAGTTTACTCTTCCACCCCAATACCAAACCAAAAGATACAGATTTTGTAGAAGAACAAGCAGACCATCTTAAACGAGCTTGGACGGTTGCAGGAAATGAGCATGAATTTAAAAATGTTTGGGATGAGCTCATTACTTATTCAGAATACGCTAAAAACAACACCGAGAATTACACTTATGACGAAATGTTGGCACATCTTATGCAATACAGATCTGAACGCTTGTCTCGACTTATTATAAAAAACTTTAATCCTCAGTTGCATGCAACATCGCTATAGGCTGTGTTGCCTTTTTGACTTATAGGGGAAGCTTTTTTGTCATCTGAGGCCACAATAATAAGGAAGATCATAGAGATACTTAACATCTCCTTGAAAGTGCTAGCCGCTTGATATTTCTGATATTCCTATTGAAGGGTGGTTCTTAGGGTAGGTACTTTTTACCAACCAAAGAAATTTCTGAAGACAAAGGAAAAATAGGCGTAGCGCATTCAATTTGTTTGATCCAGGCAATTTTTTGGCTTACATATTCTTTCAAATATAGAGTTCCTGTAGGAACTCCATCCTTTCCTCTCTCACCCATTACTTCAGAGAACCCTATATGATAAACCAACTCCAAGTCTGACTTTGTCAGTCCTTTAACTGTATATATATTATCTGCGATATGGTGAAGTTTTTTACTTCCGATCTGCAAGTTTTTTTGCGTATCAGGATGCAAAAATTTTACTGCAAGGCCATTTACTTTAATAAGGCAATTGAGTGTATCTTCAGGTCTTGCTTTATGCATAAATTGATACAAATCACCTGGCATAGATTCAGGTAACTCAGGGCACTGGGAAAATTGAATCATTATGAATTCCTCTTAATTTAATTTTTCAATTATTAGTGTACTTTATCATTAGAGTGTGAAGCCTTCTATTAAAGGCATTTCAGAGATCTTTTTTTATAAGAAGACGAATGAAAAAAATGACTATGTAACTGATGAAGATTAGCAACACAGTTATTGCAATGTAATAAAGTTAACAGCGACTGAATCTGGGGCCTTTTAATAAATTTATGTAGAACATGAACCTCAATAGCACTTACCATCTCATATTTTTCCTTTAACAACTCAAAAAATATAGCCGTTAAAAAGCTTTTAATATCGTCTGATTTTCTAAAAATTTTATAGTGAAGGAGCTTTAAATGTCGACAGAAGTAAAAACAAATACCTACTATGCTTTAAGATTCACTTGGGATTATTCTTGATAGGAAAGGTCAATACTTTTTGTAAATAAATACAAATTCCTTTTTCCAGTATGTCTATAGCATGTAGACATACTGGATATTGACAAATAATCCAATATGTCGATAATATGTAGACATACTGGATGGTAAGGATTATGGATATTTTCCAAGAAATTAGAAATAAGATAGATAGAGAGGAACTTGATTATTTGTTTTTGTTGGAATGTTTAAAACACTATAAACAACCTAGAGACAAAATTACAAAACTTCTCAAATCTCAATTTTTGATTAGGGTAAAAAAAGGGTTTTACGTATTTGGAAAGCCATACAGAAAAAGACCTTATAGTTTGGAAGTCTTGTCAAACTTAATTTATGGCCCCTCCTACGTCTCTTTCGAAACGGCATTGTCATTTCATGGCCTGATCCCAGAATCAGTTAAAAGCACTACAGCAGCCTCACTAAGCAAAAACAAGTTGTTTGAAACACCGGTAGGTGATTTTGTTTATCACAAAGTTCCACAAAAAGTTTTCTCGCTGGGATTAAACCTTCTATCTATTGATCAAAACACATTTTATCGTATAGCTGGTAAGGAAAAGGCATTGTCTGATTGTATAGCTAGATTAAAACCTTTTGATAATACAAAAGATTTGAACGAATACCTGATAGAGTCCATGCGAATTGAGCTATCACAATTAACTCAAATAAACCAAAGCATTTTAGCCGAAATAAATAATGAGTATCAAAATATAAATGTGGAGTTATTATGGAAAATCGCTCAAAGATGAGATCTCCAGAGGCATTAGATGCAATGCTGATGCGTTATAATCTTAATAGCGTTCAAGACCATAAAAATGCACTTTTAGAAGTAATTCAAGAAATTGCTCTTTTAGGACTTTGGCGTTCTAAATTTTTTGAGAAAGCAGTATTTTATGGAGGAACGGCCCTAAGAATTCTCTATGGTTTAGATCGCTTTTCTGAAGACTTAGATTTTACCTTGTTAACACCTCAAAAAAACTTCGATATTTCAAAATATGAAAAAGCTATTCAGTTAGAGCTGAATAGTATGGGATTCAGCTCAGAAGTAGAAAAAAAAGTAAAAACAAAACAAAGCGCCATTGAATCTGCATTTATTAAATTAAATACAATAGAGCACCTTCTACACATTGGAATGCCAAAGAGCTTGTCAAGTTCAATGCATAAAGAAGCACGACTAAAAATAAGACTTGAAGTAGACACAGATCCTCCAAAGGATAAAGCCACTGAAGAAACAAAACTATTGTTACTTCCGATTCCTTTCTCTGTTAAAAGCCTTCGCAAGGAAGATTTATTTGCAGGGAAAGCACATGCTGCTCTTTGTAGGCAGTGGAAGGGGAGAGTTAAAGGGCGAGACTGGTATGATTTAGTTTGGTTTATTTCAAGAGGTGTGAGCCTAAATCTATATTATCTCAAAAAACGCATGGAGCAAAGCGGACATTGGCCTAGAAGGAAAGCTCTAAAGCACAAGGATCTCATAGAATTGTTTGAGAAAAAAATAGATTCATTAGATATTTCTTCAGCAAAAGAAGACATGGTTAATTTTGCTATGGATCGCTCTCAAATTGAACTCTGGTCTAAAGAGTTTTTTAGAGAAGTTATTCAAAAGATAAAAACCATTCCATCTTAGCTAATAAAAAATCTTGCTGATAGCCTCGGTGTCAAAATATTTTATTTTGAATATAAAAGATGAATATATTTCGATAAGGAAAGTCTTGGAAAAAGCTTGGTTTAAAAAGACTTTTAGATTTGGGCTTATGTACTACTACGTTCTCTTCTCTTTGGATCGATGGGAGTATACACATATATGCAATGTTCTGATTATCCCTGGGCAACAGACCGTGAAACTAGACCAGTACTTAGTTTCTTTGAACCAACAGAGCAATCCTTCGAAGAGTGTATAGCAGAAACGGTTTCTTCATGCTTTAGC